>JBBSDR010000443.1:0-6068 GCA_038240465.1 Gemmatales bacterium | reverse complement strand
CGCAACGTACAATACGACCTGTTCACAACAAGCGATCCCATGAATGGAGCGTCCACGACATGCCGAATCCCACTCCGCTGAAGACTGCACGGAAACGACGGCGAATCAAGGACAAGCGGTTGCGCCACAAAAAGAAGACCCGCAAGGGCTGGAAGCCGTAACGGAGAACGCAAGCAATGCGAGTCTTGCTGGGCAGCGGCGGATACCGAACTCCCGAGCGGGTGGCGATCCTGGCTGACGCGATGCGAGCGTTCTTCGGCTCGGTCCGCCGGCTGCTCTTTGTGCCGTATGCCCTCGCCGATCACGATGGCTACGTCGCGAAGATGGAGCAACGGGGCATCAACGCTGGCTACGAACTCGACGGCATCCATCGCCATGCGGATGCGGTGCAAGCCGTGCGCGAGGCAGAGGCGATCTTCGTGGGCGGCGGCAACACCTTTCGGCTGCTGGCGACGCTCTACCGCCTTGGACTGCTGGAACCGATCCGCGAGCGCGTCCGGGCCGGGATGCCGTACCTTGGCGTCAGTGCCGGCTCGAACGTCGCCTGTCCGACGATCCAGACGACCAACGACATGCCGATCGTGCAGCCGCCGAGTTTCGCCGCGCTCGGGCTGGTCCCGTTTCAGGTCAACGCCCATTACTTCCTCGGCAAGACTTTCGTTCAGCACGGCGAGGAGACTGTCGAACATTTCGGCGAGACGCGCGACGAACGCCTGCGCGAGTTCCATGAGGAGAACGACACGCCGGTTGTCGGCCTGTGGGAGGCGGGCCTGCTGCGTTGCGAGGGCGGCCGGGTTGAACTGAGCGGAGCCGCGGCCCGTCTCTTCCGCAAGGGGCAAGACCCGGTCGATATCGAGCCAGGTATGGAAATAAGCGCCATGCTGTCGAGCTGACGAGGAATCTCTCGCATGACAGACCCATCACCAGATCCTCGAAACGCGATCGCACCCGTTGTCCCTCCGACCGTTCCACCCACCCTGGAGGAACCGACGAAGCAAGGGCCGCTCACCGTTGGCGGAGACGAGCAGCAAGGCGGATTGCCCGTGCAGTTGCCGGCCTACCTGGGTCGATATAGCCTCCTCAAACTGCTGGGCAAGGGAGGCATGGGGGCGGTCTACCTGGCCCGGGATACACAACTCGATCGGCTCGTGGCGCTGAAGGTCCCTCGACTGGATGCAACTCATCACTCCGACCGAGAGGAGCGTTTCTTCCGCGAAGCACGGGCCGCCGCCACACTCTCCCATCGGCACATCTGTCCGGTCTACGATGCCGGCCAGATCGACGGCATTCATTACATCACGATGGCCTATATCGAAGGTGAAGCTCTCTCGGAAACCCTGCGTCGGGGCCAGCCGTTCACGATCCTGGCCGCAGTCGCCCTCGTCCGTCAACTGGCCCTGGCGATGCACGAGGCCCACCAGAAGGGCGTTATCCATCGCGACCTCAAACCGGCCAACATCATGATTGACGCCCACGGCGAGCCGATCGTCATGGATTTCGGCCTCGCCCGCCGTGGCCCGCAGACAGGCGACGTCCGTCTCACCCAGAGCGGAACGGTCATGGGGACGCTGGCCTACATGTCGCCCGAGCAGATCAACGGCGACGTCGCGGCGATGGGACCGGCCTGCGACGTCTATAGCCTGGGGGTGATCCTCTACGAATTGCTGGCGGGGCGCGTTCCTTTCATAGGCGCATTCGGAGAACTGGTGGCGCGCGTGGTGACCGAACCGCCGCCGCCCCCATCGCGATTCCGGAGCGACCTCGATGCGATCCTGGAAGCCATCTGCCTGAAGGCTTTGGCGAAGCGGCCTGTCGATCGCTTCGCTTCCATGCAAGAGTTCGCGGCCGCCCTGGAGGACTATTCTCGCGGCGAGTCCAGCGAGGAGCGACGCCGGAAGCAACCCGCTCGCCGGCCGCGCGAGAGGGGCAGTTCGCTTGCAATCTTGCCCCTGGAGAACGCGAGCAAGGACCAGGCGCTGGAATACCTCAGCGATGGCATCACCGAGAGCATCATCAATCTGCTCGCGCGCGTTCCCGGGCTGCGCGTGATGGCGCGGAGTACCGTGTTTCGCTACAAGGGTCAGACGGCAGACGCCCGGGAGGTGGGGCGGGCTTTGAACGTCCGCGCCGTGCTGACGGGGAGAGTGGTCCAGCGCGGCAACCGCCTGGTCATCAGCGCCGAACTGGTGGACGTGGCGGACGGCTCACAGCTTTGGGGCGAGCAGTACAACCGGGAACTTGCGGACATCTTCGCCATTGAGGAAGCCATCGCCAAGGAGATCGCGGAGAAGTTGCAGTTGCGGTTGAACAGGAGCCAGAGGAAACGGCTGGCCAAACGCCAGACGGGCAACACCGAAGCGTATCAACTCTACCTGAAGGGCCGCCACCACTGGAATCGCCGGACCGAGGCGGGACTGAGGAAGAGCATCGAGTTCTTCGAGCAGGCCATCGCTCTCGATCCGGCCTATGCGCTCGCCTGGACCGGGTTGGCCGACACTTGCCACGAACTGGGGAACTGGGGGAATGTGCCGCCCCACAGGATTTGCCCCAGGGCCAGGAGCGCGGCGGTAAAGGCCCTGGAGATCGACGGCTCGTTCGCCGAGGCCCACACCTCGCTGGCAGTCATCATGAAGGAGTACGACTGGGACTTCCCAGGTGCCGAGAGAGAATTTCGCCGTTCCATCGAGTTGAACCCGAACATCGCGTTCGCGCACTTTTATTTCGGCCAGTATCTGGCGGCCGTGGGACGCCACGCGGAAGCAATCGCGGAGCTTCTACAGGCACGGGAACTCGAGCCGCTCTCCCTAATCATCAATGCCGGTTTGGGCAGGTTCGGTTACTTCTACGCGCGCCAGTACGACCGGGCGATTGAGCAATTCCAGAAGACGCTCGAGATCGATGCGCCTTTCTGGATTGCCCATCTGTGGCTGGGATATACCCACGCAGTGACAGGACATCTCTCGGAGGCCCTGGCCGCGTTTCAAACCGCAAGGCGGCTGGATGATAACCCGGAGACGTTGGTGGGTCTGGGCTATGCCCAGGGCGTCTCTGGCCAGACCGAGGAGGCCCGCAATACGCTGGACGAGTTGAAGCATGCGTCGAGGACTCGTTATGTCACGCCGATCAACCTGGCCATGGTGCATTTCGGTCTCGGGGAGAAGGAGGAGGCTTTTGCCTGGCTGGAAAAAAGCTGCGCGGATCGGAACCAATGGCTGAGCGACATTCAGGTTGATCCGATTTTTGACAGTCTTCGTTCGGACGTGCGCTTCACGGATCTGCTCCGGCGTATGAATTTGTAAACCCGGTAAGCCCAGGGGACGCAGCCCCTGGGCTTTTTGCTTCCAATCCCGCACCCACTCGTCTACCTTGAATACTCCCACCAAGACGAGGATCCTCATGCATTGCCGTTACTCCCTGTTTATCCTGCTCTTCCTCGGAGCGGTCTCTTTTGCGCAAGCGAGCGAACACTGGGCGCTGCAACCGCGCCGCCTGCCATCTGTGCCGCGTTTCGCCGACGCCGCTCGGCAACAATGGGTGCGGACTCCTGTCGATGCATTTATCCTTGAAAAGCTCCTCAAAGCCGGCCTGCAACCCGCGCCCGAAGCCAGCCGCGCCACGCTGATTCGCCGCCTGACGTTCGACCTCACCGGCTTGCCGCCCACTCCCGAAGCGATCACCGCGTTCGTTGCTGACCCCGCTGCCGACGCTTACGAACGGCTGGTCGATCGACTGCTCGCCAGTCCGCACTACGGCGAGCGCTGGGCGCGACACTGGCTCGATGTCGTGCGCTATGCCGAAACGGAGGGCTTCGAGTACGACCGTCATCGGCCGGGCGCCTGGCGCTACCGCGATTACGCCATCAAGTCCTTCAACGCCGACAAGCCCTTTGACCACTTCGTCCTCGAACAACTGGCCGGCGACGAGATCGATCCGGCCAATCACGAACTGCTGGTCGCAGCAGGGTTTCATCGCCTGGGGCCAGTGCGGCGCAATGCGGGCAACCAGAACGTCGCCTCCAGCCGCAACGAAGTCCTCACCGAGATGACCGATGCCATCGGCGCGACATTCCTCGGGCTGACCGTAGGCTGCGCGCGCTGTCACGATCACAAGTTTGATGCGATTTCTCACCGCGATTACTATCGCTTGCAGGCGTTTTTCGCCGGCACGCAGGAACACGATGTCATTCTCGCCGATGCAAAAACGCAGGCGGAATGGACGGCGCACTCCGAGAGGCTCACCAAACGAATCAAGAAGTTGCAGGACGAACTGAAGGAACTCGATGGCACGGCACGCCAGAAAGTTGAAGCCACGATCAAGGAGTTGCAGAAGGAGGTTCAGCCGCCGCTTCCGACTATCAGCACGGTGCGAAACGTCGCGGAGCGGACTGTCATTCATGTGTTGAACCGCGGCGATCCCGAACGGCCGCGCGAGAAGGTCGGCCCGCGAGTCCTGTCCGCGTTCGTCGGCGCGGCTGCCCCAGAACGGGCGTCGGACGCCAGCAATCCCCGAACCGCCCTCGCCCGCTGGATAAACGAACCAGATCATCCGCTCACCGCGCGCGTGCTGGTCAATCGTCTCTGGCACTACCACTTCGGCAAGGGCATCGTCAGCACGCCCAACGACTTTGGCGTCAACGGCGACCCGCCCAGCCATCCCGAACTGCTCGACTACCTGGCCAATGAGTTCGTGAGGAACGGCCGGCGCATCAAGCCGATTCACCGCCTGATCCTCCTCAGCAGCGTTTATCGGCAATCCAGCGCGGGCGGCCGTTTTCCGCGCCGGCGTCTCGATGCGGAGGAAGTGCGCGACGCCATGCTGGCCGTCTCCGGCCAGTTGAACCACAAGGCCGGCGGTCCGAGCGTCATCGTTCCGGTCGAGGCGGACCTGGTCCATCAGCTCTACGAGCCGTCGCAGTGGACGGTCACGCCAGACGAGGCGGAACACAATCGCCGATCGATCTACCTGATTGCCAAACGCAACCTGTCGCTGCCGTTCACCCAGGTCTTCGATCAGCCCGACACCCAGACCAGTTGTCCGCGCCGGGTGGCAAGCACGCACGCACTGCAATCGCTGGAACTGCTCAATGGCAAACTGTCGAACCGGCTGGCGTCGGCGTTCGCCGAGCGACTGGTCCGCGAGTGTGGCCGCGACCCCGCAAAGCAGGTGACACTCGCCTATCAACTCGTGACAGGCCGGCCGCCGTCGAACACAGAGTTGGCCGTGGCGCTCGAATTCCTGAAGGACCAACCGTTGAAGGAGTTCGCCCTGGCCCTGTTTAACCTGAATGCCTTCCTGTATGTGAGTTGAAGATGGGCAGAAGGTGTTGCCGCTTGCGGCTTGGGATCGCGGGCGAAATAACTTCCCTGGTTGTATTGATGGGCAGCGGTCTTCGATCCATCTTGTTCAGCCGGGCGGAGCGTCGCTGCAACTCAGCATGGATCTGAAGAACGCGCAGGGGCCGTTCGGCGTCTTCTCGATCGATCCGCACTCCCTCGGACTCGCCGCCCTCGTGGCAGCGATGAAGAGACAGGGGGTTGAGACTCGTCCGGCACAGATTCTCGCATTCGAGTGAGAGAGGAGTTCCGCTTGCGTTTCGCGCTAACAGCGTGAAACGCAAGCGAAGAACAGGTCATCCCGCGAGGTTCGGCAGTGCGCCGGTGCTGTCGCCCAGTGCCGCGACCTTGATGCTCATCCGATCCAGCAGCGACACCCACAGGTTGTTCAGCGGCGTCTCGTTCTTGTAGCGAACGTGACGGCCCGGCTTGATCGTGCCGCAGCCCCGGCCCGCGAGGAGCAGCGGCAGATCGTCGTGATTGTGGGCGTTGCCGTCGCTGTTGCCGCTGCCGTAAGCGATCATGCAGTGATCCAGAAGTGTCCCTTCACCTTCCTTGATGCCCTTCAGCTTTGCCAGCAGATAGGCCAACTGCGTCGTGTGGAAGCGATTGATGTCGCGAATCTTCGCCTTCTTCTTCACATCGTTGCCGTGATGCGAGAGGTCGTGATGTCCTTCCGCGACGCCGATGAACGGATACGGCTTGTTGCTGCCCTCGTTGGCCAGCACGAAGGTG
>JBBSDR010000442.1:0-6069 GCA_038240465.1 Gemmatales bacterium | reverse complement strand
CTTCGAGCGGAGCGTGTGGCCCGTCTACGCAGCACGCGCTCCGCTCGAAGACTCGCGTCGCGGCTAACCGGGAAAGTGCCATTCATTGCCGTTCGCAGTATAAGCCTACAGGACATGTTATCGGACGATCATTGCTTGGCGTTCTCATCTTTAGCTTCCCAAACTGCTTCACCTGCCAGACAAGCTGGCAGGGGTCGAAGTGGGACCAGTCCTCCTGTTGTTAGCTTCCCAAACTGCTTCACCTGCCAGACAAGCTGGCAGGGGTCTCCCCAGCCAACATCGAGAGGATCGGCCGATTCTCGACGGCTCTTGATTCCCCCTCGGCGCGCAGAGCGAAGGTTCAGATAGCAACAGAACCAGAGAACGCGACCCCTCGCCCCGTTGACAGTCCTCGACCTTTGCCCCATGATGAGCGTCATTTCCCTCTATGAAAGGATGCACCATGTTCCGACTGCTCGGATTCGGGCTTCTCTTCGCCGCCTCTGGCACGGCGAAGGAGCCGGCCGCTGGCGTCCTGCGCTCCGAATTCATCTTCGAGAAAGTGGCTTTCCCGCAGTGTCATGCCTCGACCATCGCCGAGACGAAGGCCGGCCTTGTCGCGGCCTGGTTCGGCGGCACCCGCGAGCAGCATCCCGACGTCGGCATCTGGATCAGCCGCCACGTCGATGGCAAGTGGACTGCCCCCGTCGAGGTGGCCAACGGCATCGACGGCGAGAAGCGGCATCCGTGCTGGAACCCGGTCCTCTTTCAGGCGGCGAAGGGGCCACTTCTGCTCTTCTACAAGGTCGGCCCGTCACCCTCGACATGGTGGGGCATGCTGACCACTTCCGACGATCGGGGCAAGACATGGTCGAAGCCGCGGCGTCTGCCGAAGGACATCATCGGACCCGTCAAGAACAAGCCGATTCAACTGACAGACGGAACGATCCTCTGTCCGACGAGTGACGAACACACCGGCTGGCAGGTCCGCATCGAGCGCCACAAGGGCGATGCGTGGGAGACGACGAAGCCGCTCAACGACGGCAAGACGATGGCCGCCATTCAGCCCAGCATCCTCGTTCACAAGGAACGCCTCCAGATGCTTTGCCGCAGCAAGCATGGCGTCATCGTCGAGAGTTGGTCCGAGGACGGCGGCAAGACGTGGTCCGAGATGACGAAGACCGATCTGCCGAATCCGAACTCCGGCATCGACGCCGTCACGCTCAAGGATGGCCGGCATCTGCTCATCTGCAATCCAACGCGCCTTGGCCGCAGCCCGCTCAGCATCGCCATCTCGAAGGACGGCAAGAAGTGGACGGAAGCGGTCAAACTCGAGACGGAAGCCGGCGAATACTCCTATCCGGCCATCATTCAGACGAGCGACGGACTCGTTCACGCCACCTACACCTGGAAGCGTCAGCGGATCAAGCACGTCGTCCTCGATCCGGCGAAGCTCGAAGTCCCGGGGCGTTAACTCCTTTTCATCGGCTCGTCATGAAGTCACCCCCTACTGGGCATCTCTCTCATCCTGGACACAAGGAGCCAATCATGTCGCGACGGAAAACCCTCATCGCAGCGCTGTCGGCTGTGGCCGCGCTCGGACTCGCCATTTACCTGACGCCGGCCGGCGCCGGCAAGGAGAAAGAACACGAGGCCGGCAAGTCGCCGACGGCAGCGCAACTGCCGATTGGCCAGGTAGTGCTTTTCTCAAGCGGCGTCGGCTACTTCCAGCGTGAAGGCAACGTCGAGGGAACACAGCGCATCGACCTGACCTTCGCCACGCAGGACATCAACGACCTCATCAAGTCGATGACCCTGCGCGACGTCGATGGCGGCACCATCAATGCCATCACCTATGAATCGAATGTGCCTGTCGAGCGAACGCTGCAGAGTTTCGCGGTGAACCTGACGAACAATCCGACGTTCAGCGCTATTCTCAACCAGGCGCGCGGCGAAAAGGTCGAGGTGACGCTCCAGCAGGCCAATGCGACGCAACCTGGCACGCTGACCGGGAGCATCGTCGGTGTCGAACACAAGGAAGTCGCGGCCGGCAAGGACATCGTCGAGGTCGAATGCCTCAATCTGTGGTGCGCCGATGGCATGCGTTCGCTGAAACTGGCCGAAGTGCAGCGGCTTCGCTTCCTCAACGCGATCATGGAGAGCGAGTTCCGCAAGGCGCTGGAGACGCTGGCTCAGGGCCACGATTCGCAGAAGAAGGCCGTCAGCATTCACTTCGCCGGTCAGGGCAAGCGGGCCGTGAAGGTCGGCTACGTCATCGAGAACCCCATCTGGAAGACGAGCTATCGCCTCGTCCTGCCGCCGCTCGCCCAAAAGGACGCGAAGAAGGCAGAGGAGAAGAAGCCGTACTTGCAGGGCTGGGCGGTGGTCGAGAACCAGACCGATGAGGACTGGAACGGCGTCCGCATGGCATTGATTTCGGGCCGCCCCATCAGCTTCCAGATGAACCTCTACGATGCACTCTTTATCGAGCGTCCGGTCGTCGAACCCGAACTCTTCGCCTCGCTCCGGCCCGTCGCCTACTCCGGGGGCCTTTACCCCACGGACGATCCTCCCTCGAAAAGCGATCCACGCGGGGGAGCGAAGGACAAGGCTCGCCGCGACGAAGAGATTGAAGGCAAGCTCCGCAAGAAGTTGCAAGATGTCGCCAAAGACCAGGAAAAGGTCGTCGAAGAACTGGCTCGGACCGGTGTACGGTGGTCCTATGGAATCGATCGCGATCTCGATCTGAGCAAGAGTGTGACGTCGGCCGCGTCGGCTGCAAAACTCGGCGACTACTTCCAGTATGCCATCGATCACGCCGTCAATCTCCCGCGTCAAAAGTCAGCGCTGTTGCCCATCGTGACGAAGGACGTCGAGTCCGAACGTGTCAGCATCTACAACGAACGCACCCACGCCAAGTTCCCCCTTCTCGGTCTGATCTTCAAGAACACGACCGGCATGCATCTGTCTCAGGGTCCGATCACCGTCTACGAAGGCGGCATGTACGCCGGGGACGCGCGCATCCTCGATCTGCAAAAAGACGAGCGGCGTCTCTTGAGTTATGCGATCGACCTGGGCATGGAAGTGCAGGCGGTGCCGCACTCGGACAATGGTTGCATCATGTCGGTGAAGGTGATCAAGGGCATCCTCTACACGACCACCAAGGTCAAGGACACGAAGACCTACACCATCGCCAACCGCAACGACACCGACCGTGTCGTCCTCGTCGAACATGCCAGGAGAACGGACTTCACACTGACGAGCCAGGACAAGCCGTGGGAGACAGCGAGCGACGTGTATCGCTTCAAGGTCAACGTCCCGGCCAGCAAGACGATCGCGTACACGGTCAGCGAGGAGAAGGACTTCGCTTCGTCCGTCACCCTCACCAACAGCGACGATGACGGCATCCGGCTTATCATCAATCAGCCGGTGACGAGTCTGGTTGTCAAGAAGGCCCTGGAGCAGGTGCTGTCGCTTCGCGGCAAGCTGGGTGACACACAGCGGGAGTTGCAGCAGCAGGAGCGATACCTGCAATCGATCACCACCGACCAGGATCGGCTGCGCAAGAACCTCAAGGAGATGCCCCCCGAAGCCGTGGCCTACAAGCGCTACCTCAAGAAGTTCGACGATCAAGAGACCGAGATCGAGCGCCTGCAGAAGCTCATCAAGGACCTGCAAGAGAGCGAACACGCCCAACGCAAGAGCTACGAAAAGTTCCTCATCAATAGCTGGTGAACAAGGCGGTCGAATAACCTCGTTTCGCCGCCAGCCTCGGGCTTGTTCTGACAACACGCTCTCGCCCGAGGCTCGCGGCGAAACAACATCAGGAGTGGATGTCATGCGTCGATGCTATCTCACGGCCGGCGGCGTTGCTTTCAGCGCCGCCCTGCTTTCTCTGATCCTCATCGTCTCCTCTTCCTCCGCCGAGAAACGCGCGGCGGACGCGAAGGAAACGTCGAAGTCGCCGACGGCGGCGCAACTGCTGATCGGTCAGGTGGTGCTGTTTTCGAGCGGCGTCGGCTATTTCCAGCGTGAAGGCAACGTCGAGGGAACCCAGCGCATCGACCTGACCTTCGCCACGCAGGACATCAACGACCTCATCAAATCGATGACTCTGCGCGACGTCGATGGCGGCACCATCAATGCCGTCACCTATGACTCCAACGTCCCGGTCGAGAGGACGCTGCAAAGCTTCGCGGTCAACCTGACGAATAATCCGACGTTCAGCGACATTCTCAATCAAGCGCGTGGCGAGAAGGTTGAAGTGACCTTGCAGCAGGCGAACGCGACCCAGCCCGGCACGCTGACCGGCAGCATTGTCGGCGTCGAGCACAAGAAGGTCGCCGTCGGCAAGGACATCGTCGAGGTCGAATGCCTCAACCTGTGGTGCGCCGACGGCATGCGCTCGCTGAAACTGGCCGAAGTGCAGCGGCTTCGCTTCCTCAACGCAATCATGGAGAGCGAGTTCCGCAAGGCGCTGGAAACGTTGGCGCAGGGACACGATTCGCAGAAGAAGGCTGTCTCGATCCACTTCGCCGGCCAGGGCAAGCGGGGCGTGAAGGTCGGCTACGTCATCGAGAACCCCATCTGGAAGACGAGCTACCGCCTCGTGCTGCCGCCGCTCGCCAAAAAGGACGAGAAGAAGGCAGAGGAGAAAAAGCCGTACTTACAGGGTTGGGCGGTGGTCGAGAATCAGACCGATGAGGACTGGAACGGCGTCCGCATGGCATTGATCTCGGGCCGACCGATCAGCTTCCAGATGAACCTCTACGACGCCCTGTTCATCAAGCGGCCTGTCGTCGAACCCGAACTCTTCGCCTCGCTGCGGCCTGTCGCCTACTCCGGTGGTCTATACAAGGACATGGATGCTTCGACGGTAAACACGCGAATCCATACGGGAAAGCAGAGGGAGCAGTTGCGGAAGAAATCGGCCGAGCAGAACGACGCCGTCAAGGGCCTGAAAGAGGCAAACAAATCCGAGGGGTTCAACTACGAGGCGGCGCAAGACGCTACCAGGCTGGGAGTCGATGGCGAACTCGATCTGAAAAAAGGTGTGGCATCAGCGGCGTCGGCATCCAAGCTCGGCGATTACTTCCAGTACGCCATCGATCACTCCGTCAACCTGCCCCGTCAAAAGTCGGCCCTGTTGCCCATCGTGACGAAGGACGTCGAGAGCGAACGGGTCAGCATCTACAATTCGAGGACTCACGCCACGTTTCCGCTTCTGGGTCTGATCTTCAAAAACACGACCGGCATGCATCTCTCGCAAGGACCGATCACCGTCTATGAAGGCAGCATGTACGCCGGCGACGCTCGCATTCTCGACCTGCAAAAGGACGAACGCCGTCTGCTCTCCTACGCCATCGATCTGGGCATGGAGGTGCAGCCGATCGCGCACTCGGACAATGGCCGTATCACGTCAGTCAAGGTGGTCAAGGGCATCGTTTACACCACGACCAAGATCAAGGAGTCGGTGACCTACAAGATCGCCAACCGGACCGACGCCGATCGAGTCGTCCTCGTCGAACATCTCAACCGCACTCAGTTCAAACTGACCGGCCAGGACAAGCCGTGGGAGACGGCCGCTGACGTGCATCGCTTCAAGGTCACTGTCCCCCAGGGCAAGACGACCGATTACACCGTCAGCGAGGAGCAGGATTTCGGCTCGAACGTCGCCCTCACCAACAACGACGATCAGAGCATCCGCATCCTCATCAACGAGCGCGTCACCAGTCCGGCCATCAAGACGGCCCTGGAGAGGGCGCTGACTCTGCGCGGCAAGATGGCGGCGACGACGCTGGAATTGCAGCAGCAGGAGCGGCAACTGGGGATCATCACCAACGATCAGGACCGTCTGCGGAAGAACATCAAGGAGATGCCTCCCGAAGCGGTGGCGTACAAGCGCTACCTCAAGAAGTTCGACGATCAGGAGACCGAGATCGAGCGCCTGCAGAAGCTCATCAAGGAACTGCAAGACAGCGAACATGCCGAACGCAAGAGCTACGAAGCCTTCCTATCCAACCTCTCCGTCGAGTGATGCTTTTCCCGCCGCTTGCGGCTTAGCGGGTCCGATCGCCAAGCCGCAAGCGG
>JBBSDR010000441.1:0-6073 GCA_038240465.1 Gemmatales bacterium | reverse complement strand
AGCGCTCCGCCCGGACAAGCCGGGCGGCGGCGAGGAGGGAGAAGGAGTTCGGCCCTCTGGTTGCCAAACAGCGCTCCGCCCGGACAAGCGGGGCGGCGGCGACAGAGCTGCTGTGATTCACTTTCATGCCGGGGTAATAGCGGGCGGTCCGCTAAGCCGCAAGCGGCAAGAAAGAGGGAAGTTATTTCGCCGTCGATCCTTACTCGCCTTTTCACGGGACTCGTGCTGGAGCAAGACAAATTTGTCCGGCCCACTTGACGGCCGCCGATCTGGGGTCCTGATACACTGCTCGGATGCTGCGGATTCACCAATGGACAAGTGAACGCTTGATCCCTTTGAACAGGCTGTTATACTCAAGGTGATTGGGATGGTCGTCATCCCACGACTTGAGGAGGAAGAACAATGCCCCGTGTGGAAGCTCGTGATGTGATTCTGGAGTTGCTCCGAGCAGCGGATGGTGAGTGGACGGGCAAGACGAAGTTGTTCAAGGCGTTCTACTTTGCCCACCTTTTTTATGCCAATGAGTCTCCCCGGTTGCTGACGGGCTGGCCGATTGCGCGGATGCCGCAAGGACCGGGGATTCATCGCAGCCACGAGCTTTTCCGCAGCCTGGTGGACGCCGGATTCATGGAAGTCGAGTCGATTCATGATGGACCGTATCCGGAGTCTCGTTACCGGCTGACCAAAACGGGGCGCGAGGTCGAGCGCCCGCCGGATGACGTCCGGCGGGCGATCGAAAAGGCGACGCTCTTCTGTTTGCCGAAGACGGCGGCCGAGTTGTCCCAACTCACACATGAGCGATCCCGGTCCTGGCTGAACGGCAAGGACGGCGACATCCTCGACGTCTGCCTCGACACAATCCCTGACGACGAATACGAGAAGCGTGCCGCCGAGCTGGTCGAAGCCGTGATGCAATATATGAAACCCAAATGATCGTTCGGAAATGAGCGTCACAGTGAATCCGCTAACCGCACCATCCCCCGCACTGGAACCCACAATGCATCGCTGGACTCGCGAGGAGTTCTACCGCGCGCTGGAGACAGGTGTCCTTGCGGAAAGGCGTTATGAACTGATCGAGGGAGAGGTCGTTGACATGCCAGCCCAAAAGAACTTTCATGGGGCGACTGTGACCCTTGTGCAAGATACTCTGCGAGACCTGTTTGGAGGCGGATACTGGATTCGACCGCAACTATCCCTCGACCTCAGCCCGCTTTCCGTGGTTGATCCCGACGTTGCCGTCATCGTTGGCAAGGCGAAGTCCTGTCCGCCGGCTAACCCGACCACGGCCCTGCTTGTGGTGGAGGTTAGCGATACGACGTTGAGTTACGATCGATCGACCAAGGCGAGCCTCTACGCTCGAAGCGGCATCGCGGACTACTGGATCGTGAATCTCGTCGATTGTCACCTCGAGGTATACCGCACGCCTGTCGCGGAGAAACAGCAACCGTTCGGCTTTGAATACGCAGATCATCAAATTCTTGATCCCGAGGATGAGGTGTCGCCTCTCGCGATGCCGACTTCAAAGGTCAAGGTTGCGGACCTGATCCCGGACGGGCTACTCCCGAAATCTTAACCGAGAAGGTGTTTGAACTTTGAACCTCGCCTTTTGTCTTGGAGACTGTTCATGAGGCAACTGTTTCCGCATTTTATATCACCCTATCTTGAGGGTGCGAAGTGTGTATTCTGCGGGAAACCAGCAACACATAAGGTCAGAGAAGAATTCTATAAGGACGATCCAGGGCCTCACGGTCATCCCCTGACCAACTATGTGTGTTGTGAACATTTCGTAATGATTATGGGTTCCGCTGCACCGTGTACCAAGTCCCCTGAGACAGGATGAATCCTGTCGTATTTCCGGGAATGAGATCCTGGAAAATGCCTGAACCCCCTGCGTAAATTCTCTCCGTCTTCGTCTCCGCGAAAGAGGGAATCATGCCTGAATCGCTTCGACGCTACGGGGTCGCCGCCGTGACTTGCTCGAGGATGGCGGCAGCTATCTCCGAGACCGGTACTGGTGGCGATCCCGCAGGCGCGGTCCTCTTCGCAATCTCTTCGAGCTTTTCCCAGGTTTCCACACTCAGCGCGATGGATCGACAAATCCGCGCGCTGCCGGAAAGCGGGACGGGAGAATCAGATATCTGAGCAACGGCTGCTGCCAACTGATCCAGACCCAGCGGGCCATGAGGGTTCTTCACCGATACCGGCACGACCCGCCCGGCATGCAGAGCTTGCTGAATCTCATTCTTGGTGAGCATGGTTCACTCCACCTGATAGTCCGTGGCACCGCGAAACAGACGGCTCAGTGTCGTCAAGACTTCGTCAACCCACCGATTCTGATCGGTTGGTTTTCCGTCTCGATCCTCGCTCGGCTCGACTCGGAGAGTCAGCCCACGCTCCCTCCCATCCGAACATCAATGGCTCGCAGCGCCTCCAGTGCGCCCAAGGGCAACCCGATGTGGCCAGGGGACACTTGAGGTTCACGGACGTTGAGCCGGATCAGCTTGCCTCGGGACTGGTTGGCCACATATTCGCACAGGTTGCGCACGCTCGGAATTGCTGTCCCTGCGCCGCACTCCACCACAACGAGCCGCGCATCCGCCAACGTCGCCCGCCAGACATTGAAGCGCACCTCTTGCTCCCACGTCCGGCTTTCCTGCCAGTCGCCGTCGCCGAACATCAGGACGTTCGGCCGCGCCAGGGCGGAACACTCCGGACAGACCGGCAGCGGCGCGACGGCTCGCATCGTCGCCTCGTTGATCGTGACAGGTGATGGCCCCTCCGGATCGACATGCCACAGCCCCACCTTGCACGCCGGCCGAGTACACTGAAGCCACTCGATCGCCCCGTGGACCTCCATGACTCGTTCCTCGAGAAAGCCGGCCCGCTGGAAGTGGCCATCGACGTTCGAGGTGTAGACGAAACTGCCGCGCGGCATCCGCTCCGCCCACCGGTGCAGGATCTGGAAGCCGGCGTGGGGGATGGTCTGGCGATAGAGGTTCAGGCGGTGGCCGTAGAAGCCCCAGGCGAGTTCGGGGTCCTGCTTGAACCAGCGCGGATTGGCCAGCGCGATGAAGTTGAGGCCGAGTTCGGCATAAGGCGGATAGGCGTTCCAGAAGCCCTTGTCGCCGCGAAAATCGGGCAGCCCCGAATCGACGCCCATGCCGGCGCCGGCGCCGATCAGCAAGGCATCGGCCGAGGCGATGGCGGATGCGGCACGGTCCAGCAAGTCGTCGTTGCTCATGGCGGTTTCTCCTGCCTCCATTCTAGGCCGGTGGTATCGCTCCCGTGCCGCTTCCATTTGCTTTGCAATTGCTCGCTCAGGCGATATAGTGCTGAAAGTGGACCGCATTCCAGGGGATGGATCTCGAGGGTGGAGCATGTCCTCCTTGTCGATCAGACAAATCGTTCTCGGCGAACCGGGCGCGGCCGAACAGCTCGCTCGCCTCCGGTCCGAACTGAGCGCCCAGGGCAACGTCGTCTCCGCGAAAAGCCGCGAACTGACTCAGCGCGTCTTCGGCCAGCCGCTTGCGCCCCAGCAAGTCGTCGAACGGGTCTGCGAGGACGTTCGCACCCGCGGCCTGGCCTCGCTCCTCGACTACACCGAACACTTCGACCGCGTTCACCTCACGCCCGACACACTCCGCGTCAGTGAGGCCGAACTGCGCCTGGCGCACGCCGCCGCCGACCTGCGCTTCCTCGAAACCATCCGCCGCGTTCGACAGAGTGTCCTGTCGTTTCAACTCGGTCTCGTTCATCGCAACGCCGAACTGAACATCCCCGGCAGCCATCGTCTGCGGCTGCGCTATCGGCCTCTGAATCGCGTCGGCATCATGGTCCCCGGCGGAGCGGCGGCCTATCCCTCGACGCTCTTGATGACCGTCTGTCCGGCGCAGGCAGCCGGCGTCAAGGAAATCGTCGTCGTCATGCCGCCGACACCCAACGGCGCTTACAACCGCGATCTGCTGGCCACCTGCCGCGAGTTGGGCGTCCATGAGGTCTATCGCGTCGGCGGCGCCCAGGCTGTCGCCGCCCTCGCCTATGGCGTCGAGGGACTGCCCGCCGTCGATATGATCGTCGGTCCCGGCAACCTGTTCGTCGCGCTGGCCAAGAAGCACGTCTTCGGCCAGGTGGCCATCGACTGCATCGCCGGTCCCAGCGAGGTCGTCGTCATGGCCGACGAAAGCGCGCTGCCGGCGTATGTCGCGGCCGATCTCATCGCCCAGGCCGAACACGCTCCGGGGTCGAGCATTCTCATCACAACACACGCGCCGCTGATCGACGAGGTCGCCCAGGCCCTCGACCATCAACTGATGGCGCTGCCGCGCGGCGGACTGGCCCGCGAAAGCCTGGAAGCCTTCGGCGCTCTCGTGCTGGTGCGCAGCGAGAATGAGATGGTCAACGTCGTCAACAAGCTGGCGCCCGAGCATCTGCACATTGCCACGGCGAATCCCGAGGCGCTGGCGGATCGTATCGACAATGTCGGCGCCATCTTTCTCGGCCATTACTCGCCCGTCGCCGTCGGCGATTATGTCGCCGGGCCGTCGCATGTGCTGCCGACGGGAGGCACGGCGCGCTTTATGAGCGGGCTGTCGGCCAACGATTTCCTGCGCCGTTCGAGCGTGATCGCCTACACGCCGCGCGGGCTGGCGCGGGCCGCGGCCGACGTTCGTTTGCTCGCTCACAAGGAGGGTCTGACGGCTCATGCCGCCAGCGTTGACATCCGGCTGTCGGACAACCTGTTCGCCGAGGAGAAGCCGTTGGGCGCTTCCGGCCATTCCACTCATTCCTGATACCATGACGATTTCTGTTCGCGAATCCGTCCGCGCCATGGCCGGCTACACGCCCGGAGAGCAGCCGCGCGAAGACGGCATCATCAAGCTGAACACCAACGAGAACCCGTATCCGCCCTCGCCGCGCGTTTTCGAGGCCATCCGCGCGGCGCTGACGGGCGACCGGCTGCGGAAGTATCCCGATCCGTCCGGCAGCCACTTTCGCCAGACAGCGGCCCGTGTTCTCGGTGTCGAACCCGACTCGATCCTGATCGGCAACGGCTCCGACGACATCCTGACCATCCTCACGCGCGTCTTCGTTCCCGAGGGCGGCCTGGTCGTGTCGCCGACGCCGAGCTATCTGCTCTATCGCACCCTCGCCGAGATTCAGGGAGCGCGCTTCCAGACCGTCCCCTTCACCCACGACTGGCACCTCCCCTCGCCCTGGCCCGTGCGCGGCGCGAACATCACCTTCCTCGCCAATCCCAACTCGCCCTCGGGAACGTTCCTCGATCGCGCCGTCCTCGATCGTCTCGCGGAGGAGGTCGGTGGGCCGCTCGTCCTCGACGAGGCCTATGTCGATTTCGCCAATGACAGCGGGCTGTCGCTGCCGCGCCGGCGCAACGTCATCATCACGCGGACGCTGAGCAAGTCGTACGCCCTGGCCGGCATCCGTTTCGGCTTCGGCATCGCCGACCCGGCCCTGGTGCGCGAGTTCACCAAGGTCAAGGATTCGTACAATTGCGACGTCCTCAGCCTGGCCGCCGCCACCGCGGCGCTGGAGGATCAGGAGTATCTGCACTCGACGCGGACGAAGATCCTCGCGACGCGGCAGCGCCTGAGCGAGGCACTGAAACGCCTGGGTTTTGACGTCTGTCCGAGCCAGGCGAACTTTGTCTGGTGCCGGCATCCGTCGGGCCGGCACAAGAGCATCTATGAGGAGCTGAAAAAGCGCAAGCTCCTCGTCCGCTACATGGTCTACGATGGGTTCGGCGATGGGCTGCGCATCACCGTTGGGTCCGACGTGGAGATTGACCGTCTGCTCGCGGAACTGGCGGACATCCAGTGCAGCGGCAAGGGGTAAACAAGAGAATGGGACGCACGGCACAGATTCGCCGCGAAACCGCCGAGACGCGCATCGACTTGCAGCTCGATCTCGACGGCGCGGGGCAGGCGCAACTCCAGACGGGCGTCGGCTTCTTCGATCATATGCTGACGCTGCTGGCGCGTCACAGTTTGATCGACCTGACGCTGAAGGCGGAAGGCGATCTGCACATCGACGCCCATCACACGGTCGAGGACGT
>JBBSDR010000440.1:0-6082 GCA_038240465.1 Gemmatales bacterium | reverse complement strand
GCGCTCGCCAGTGGCTCGCGGCTAAACAGGCGTTGGGTCATTTCCAGAACGTGCCGCGGGGCTGGCCGGCGATCATCCCCAGAATTTGCTCGGCCTCATCCCACAAGCGCGTCACGACGAGATCATCCGTGAGGTCCCCCTCCAGTTGGCGGAGTAGTTCGGACAGGCGATCCAGTGTCAGAGCCTCGCTCAACTGAAGCAGGCGCGGCTTCAGTTCTCCCAGGATGCGCCGGCGAGTATCGATGTCAGCGGAGGCATTTTGCCGCAGGAGAATGAGCATCTTCTTCGCCGACTGGTTCAGGAAGCGAGACGAGGGTTTCTTCGCCTTGTCGGTCTCGTCCTGTTTCGCCTCGGAACGAATCTCTCTCTCCAGGCCATCGAAGCCCGAAACGTCGAGAGACAGTTCGAACTCTGCGTCACTTGGAGGAGCAGCGGGTGGCGCGGGAATGGCAGCGCGCTTTCTCGGACTGGGCTGCTGCAGAGACCCTCCACGGGCTGCTACCTGCCTTCGTGGCGCTGAATCTGTTGCCGGGGCAGCGGGGGCGGCCAGGCAGGCGAACACCTGCGGCATGGCGTTCTGCGCCTCCCAGCCCGCCGGCATTTCGACCGGCTGCACGATCTCCGTTCCCTCGCCGCCCGCGTTCACCACCGCCGAACGATCCACCGCCACGAATGCCGTGAATCGACTCAGCACACCGAACCGCAGCGACGTCGCCACGATCCGCTTCTCCAACTCCTCCGCCCGCTCGATGGCGTAGCGATCCTCCAGTTTCCGCACCTGCCCGCGCGCCCACACCGCCCCGAGCGCGGGACAGTCGCTCGCCGTCGCCGCGACTGTCGTCTGCCATGCCTGACCCGTCGCCTCCGTGCCGCCGAGGACGAGCGCTCCCTCCGGCTGGCCGCTGTATCTTCCGAGGACCTGTACCGGCGATCCCGCGAACACGTCCGGCAACCGGTCCGGCACCAGCGAGTCGGGATCGAAGCGCAGTCCGGCCGGCTCCAGACGCAGGCGCGTCAGCACCGGCTGGCCGACCCGGCGATGCACCTGCTCCATCACCTCGTCGAGCCGATCTTCCGACTCGACCAGTTCGCAGGCGCCGCCGCCGAGGTCCGCCAGACGCCGCAGAAAGGCCGCGTTCACCGCCTGATCGATGCCCAGGCAGAAGACGCGAATGCCGCGCAGCCGGGGGCCGAGGTCGTGCAGGATCTGGTCCTCGTTGCCGACCTGGCCATCGGTGATCAGCACCAGCACGCGGTCGCGCCCCGGCCCTCCAGATGCCAGCAGGGTGACGGCCTGCTCCAGCGGCTGGGCCATCTCGGTCCCGCCGCGTGAGTCCACCTTGGCGAGAAACTCGATGGCGCGAAAGCGCTGCCGATCCGCGGCATGGGTGAGGCCGTTGAAGCTCGGCGGGCTGTCGATGCGATCGTCGAAGGCGAGGACAGTGAAGCGGTCGCGATCGAGAAGCGTATCGACCATGCGGCCGAGCGCACGCCGGGCCGCGACCATCTTCCAGCCGCCCATGCTGCCGGAACGGTCGAGGACGAAGACGACGTCGCGCGGCTGCGGCGCGGCCTGTCCGGCCGGCGGCACCACCGTCAGCAGGAACGTCCCCTCGCGCACTCCCGCGCCGTCGGGCTGCAACAGGAGCGTCGTCCGCAGCACGTCCTCGGCCATGCGCAGCCGCAGGATGAAGTCGCGATCGAGCCGGGCGCCGGGATGCAGCGTGATACGGCGCACCCGACCCGTGACGGTCTCCTCGACGGCGTGCAGGCTCGAACGGATGTCCGCGACGGTCAGGCCCGAGGGCATGACGTCGATGTTGATCGACAGACGAACGGGACTGGGAAAGCCCGGCAGGAGGACGGGAGGCGAGATGCGCGAGGCGTCGGGAACAGCGGCCGTATCAGCCGCGGTGCCGCTGCCGGCGTTCTCTCCGGGCAGGGGCGTACCAGGGATGTAGCGCGGAGCCACGACGAGCGGAAAGCGGAAGGTGGCCTCGCCGTCGCTGTAGGGCAGTGGGCCGGCGAGCGTCAGGCGGATCGTCGCTTCCTCGCCGGGCAGGAGGTTGCCGACGCGGAGCGTGAAGACGCCCGGTCTCTCCTCTTCGGTGATGGCGGCGCGATGGCCCTTCTCGATGGCCTCGGTGTACTCGCGCCGGGCCTGGCCGCGCTCCTTGAGTTGCCCCTCGATCACGCGGCCATTGACTTCCATGCGGAAGTGCGTGACGGCGGCGCGATCGGGAAGCGGAAAGATGTAGGTCGCTTCCAAAGGTTCGCTGAAGGTGTTGACATAGGTTTGACACAGGGTCATCTGACAGAGCAGGCCGTCGATGCGGCCGCGAACGTCCATCGCCCTGAGCGGCAGCCGGCCGCGCTCCGTCTCGAGCGCTCCACAGCCCGCTTCTTCACCAGCCGGACACGATTGGTTCACCTCGTCGTCGGTCAAGCGCTCGAGTACTTTCGTCATACGATGTCCCTCCTGTTTGTCCGCCCGCAGGGCGAAGAACTACCGGGGCCATGACTGGCCCGCTCGCCTATCCATCCACCAGGCCGCGCATTCGCATCAGTTCCAGCAGCGGCGCCGCGGCCTGCCGCAGCGCCTCGCGGTCCTCGTCGGTCATCTCCCGCAACGTCTCCAGCATCACCATCACACCCGAACCCAACCGGACGCCCTGAAGAGCGGCTGTCACCTCACTCGTGGCCGGCTCGACAGGAGCAGGCGGCGTGCGCCAGAACGCTTCTCGATCGCGCGGCCGCTCCTTGCGTTTCGGCCCCGGCTCCTCCGGCATGTTGGCGAGACGGCGCAGCTCCTCTTCGCTCAAACCGAGCAGAGCTTGCTGGATCTGCACCAGCGTCTGGCCGCAGGCCTGAAGGCGTTTGATGGCGAGCAGTTGCCAGAGGTGCCTCTGGGCGTAGTAGGCCGTCCGGCCGCGCATCTCCGCCGGACGATCGAGCAGACCGAGCGTCGTGTAGTAGCGCAGGGTCCGGCGGTCAGGCACTTCGCGCACCCGTCCGTCGAGGGGGGCCGGCGCGTCTCTTGCCAGCGCCTGCGCCGCCTGCTCGCACAGTTCGTCCAGAGTCCAGCGAACGTCGTGAGGCTGCATGCTGACAGTATATTACTGTTATATGACAGTGTCAAGGAGGTTCTTTCGTTTAGCCGCGAGTCTCTGGCGAGCGCGGTCTTGCACGCGCTCGCCAGAGGCTCGCGGCTAAACGGTTAGCGCTTCCGCCATTGACGGCAAAAGATGCCAACGAGACAATCGCCGCGTGCAGAATAGCTGATTCGGTCGGCGCCGATGCGGCCCCCCGGACGACGTCCACACGAAAGGCCGGGAAGAGGAAAAGAAGTAGCGGCGATCCCCAGAAGGGAGAGAAGAGAACCGCAAGGGATTTGCCAGAAAACGGAAACACTTCATTCCATGCCCGCCGGAAATAATTGACTTGACGAAAGGAAGACCGGAAACTACAACGCCCAGCAACGACTCTGCTCATTTCATGCAGCAACTCGGACAGATCGCGAAGAGAAGAATCCCGTGCGAAGGAAACCCGAAGGGAAGCGGCTCTTTACCGTGTTGGCAGGATTCCTGGGAGTTCTGGTAGCGACGGGATACCATCTGGGATGGTGAGGAGTCATCAATGAGAAGAACCAATCCGTCGGTCACCGCGATTATCGCGGTTCTGGTCGTGTGTGTTGTTACCTCACAATCCATCGCGCAGCCTGGAGAGGCGCCGTCCGCGGATATTGAACGCGAAGTGTGCGTCCTCGTCAAGCGCCTTCGTTGTGAGGCTTTGCGAGAGGCTGCCAGGACAAAACCACAAGAGATCCAGCGCCGTGGGGAGACGGTCGCTCATCGAGAAGCGCTATACTTCCTCCATGACGTTCATGCCGCGGAGACATTACTTCTTCTCCTTTCTTCCTGGGCAACGGAATCCTCTTCGATCGTCAGCGAGCATTGTATGGCTGTCCTCGAACTCCCCTCCTTACAGCGACTCTATGAGATTGCCGAGCCATTGATTTTGGAAGAGGATGAGGAACCCTCTTGGAGTGGCGCAGTGCAAGTCTCCCGAGAACGTTTTGCGAAAAGACTCAGCGAGCGTGCCGCTACAATCCTGCAAGTCAAACCTCCAAAATTCCGCACCTATTGGACCACGGACAAATGGACCACGAAGAAAATCCTTCGCGAATGGTGGCTGCAGGTCCTCCGCGAAAGCAAAGGAAAGCCAGGAAAGCGACTGACGCTCTTCCCGACTCGCCCCATGCGCGGAGTCAAAGAAGTGCAGGCGAGTGCCACGGCCTTTGAGAAATCTCTGCTGAGTAAGCAGGTCCGCGAATTGGTGAAGACAAAGCTCAAGGAATTCGGCAATGACGACGCCCGGGTGCAACGCCAGGCGGTTTACTTCTTTGCCGACCTCCGAGCACGCCCTGTTTTGCTCGCTGCCCTCGCCTCGGGCGACTGGGACCTGCAATCGGTCGCAGCCGACGAGTGCATGGATGTTTTCCGTCACGAAGACCTGTCGGCCTTGTATGGGATCGTTCTCGAAGCCTCGCTGGACAGCGCGGAACACCGCCCCGACGATGTGGACCGCCGGAAGAGGTTTGTGACCGCAATATGCCAGGGGGCCGCGTCGATCTTGCAAATCAAGCTCCCGCCCCCACAAGGTTCACCAAAGACTCTGTTCGCACATGGTGGGAAGAAGCGGTTGAACTCTACAACAAGAAGCCGCCTGCCGAGACGATTGTCGATCGGCTCCTGCGGCGGATTGAGAAGGAACTTGAGAAGTAAGTCTGCCCTGACGTGTCCAGATGTCTTGGAGATGCGCTTGCGCGGCAGGTCATGCGTGGACCGCCACGCCGGAATCCCAACATAGTGAGACGCTCGCAATGCGCCAATAATCTCAAGCAGATCGGTCTGGCGATGTTCCATCATCGCGACGATGCCAACGTCTTTCCCAGCAACGGCGGCTGGGACGGACAGCAGTGGATCGCCGCCGTCGATGGCCGGAAAACTGTCGTCAGCGTATACGAGAAACATCTGGGACTCAAGTTCGTCTACGGCGTCGGCACCCCGGGCCGCATTCCCAAGGACCAGACTGGCTCCTGGGCCTACTCCCTGCTGCCCTACCTCGACCAGAACCCGATCTATCGCGCCCGCTCCTGGACCAGCGCGGTTGCCGTCTACAGTTGCCCCAGCCGCCGCGCCGCTGAAGCCCGGGTCGCCAGCGAGGACGCGCTGGGCCGCTACGTCACCGGCGACTGGCCCTGGGGCAAGACCGATTACGCCGCCAACGCCCACGTCTTCCGCAATCGCCCCACCTGTGCAACAATCCACGACCTACAGCTTCCAGGGGACGGCGCGGCCACTTCGCGACTACACCTTCATCAGCCGGCTCTTCGCGGGGGAGGACATCGAAGCCGAGGGAGGCAACCGCTTCCACGACACCTGGCTGGGGAACGTGCCGGTGCCGCTGCCCGCCGATTACTTGCTCGGCGTCGATTTGCAGCGGCGTGACTTCGAGGCCGACTGGCCTTTTTACATTGCCGGCGAATGGAAGAAGGGAGGGAGTTGGTACTTCTACCTCTACGCGCTGGCCGTGAAAGTCCCCCTGCCCACCCTGGCGCTTGTGCTGGGTGCCGCTCTGTGCATCGGCAGGCGGATAGCTCCGTTGCGCGATGAACTGATCCCGTGGATGTCCGCTGTCACCCTGCTGGCGGCCGTCAGTTCCCAGACGGGCCTCAATTACTTTCGCTACCTTCTGCCGATCGCCCCGTTCCTGCTCCTGCCGGCCAGCCGCTGGGGCCGGCTCCTCGATCGGGCAACTTGGAAACGCGGTCTGGCCATCGCAGCGCTCGGCGTCTGGCTGGTTGCCGGCAGTTTGCTGGTTTCCCCCCACTTCCTCTCGTATTTCAACGAGTTGGCAGGCGGCCCGAAGAACGGCCACCGCCACCTTGTGGATAGCAATTTCGACTGGGGCCAGGACCTGCTCTTTCTCCGGCGCTGGCTGAACGACCACCCGGAAGCGCGGGGACTCGGCCTCGCTTCATTCAACACCATCGACCCGCGGATTATCGGCATCGAGTTTC
>JBBSDR010000439.1:0-6096 GCA_038240465.1 Gemmatales bacterium | reverse complement strand
GCAGTTCGTTGTACGTCTCCTTGTCTCTCCGGATGTTCTCCTCGGGGATGCCGGTCTCCTGCTCGAGGGCGAGGGCATAGCAGCGGACAATGCACTCGTCCCAGTCGCCGCCGCCCAATTGATGATCGCCATCGGTTGCAACGACCGTGATGTTGCCGCCCTTGATGGTGATGATGGTGACGTCAAACGTACCGCCGCCGAGGTCGTAAACCATCACGGTCTGATCGCCTGTCTGTTGCATCCCGTAAGCGATCGCGGCGGCGGTCGGCTCGTTGATGATCGCGCGCACGTTCAGGCCAGCAATAACGCCGGCCTCGCGCGTCGCCTCACGCTCGTTGATGCCGAAGTATGCCGGACAGGTGATGACCACGTCCTCGATCGGCTCGCCGGTGATCTCGCGAGCGTCCTCAACGAGTTTGCGCAAGATGCACGACGAGACCCGCTGGGGAGTGTAGGTCTCGCCTCCGACCTCCTTCTTCCAGCCCCCCTGTCCCATACACCGCTTGATCATCGAGACAACCTGGTCGGGGTAGAGGCTTGCGACCTCCTTGGCTGCCTTACCGACGACGATGTTCTGCGGCGACTCGAAGTAGACGACCGATGGGGTCGTCAGATCGCCCTCCTTGTTGGACACGACGGTGGGCTTGCCGCTCGAATCGACGAAGGCGATGCAGGAATATGTCGTACCCAGGTCGATGCCGTAGACGCGCTTGGACATCATGTTCTCCAGGCAGTTCGAGTTGGCGGACAGATGCGGTCAGGGGGCCGGCGCAACCGCCGGGAGATAGACGCTGACGCGCTCCTTTTCGACGATCCGCCCATTGCGCTCGAAGCCGGGCCGCAGCCGCTCGGCGACCTGACCCGCCAGCGTCGGGTCGAGGGTTGGGAGGGTCCGTTGCGCGATTTGACGGTGCGAGTTAAATGCAGACCCCGGTTCGGTGTACAGTGTGACCCCGCCGTGGTCGAGTACCAACTCCAGGTCGCCGCGGAATTCTTCCACCCACTTGAGGAAGCGAGCCGGGGTCAATCGTTCCGGCGATTCACGCCGCAGCGCCTCGAGCATCCGCCCGGCGTCGGCGTGCAGTCGGACGACTCCGGTCACCAGGGGCAGTAGCAGCCGCTCCGCTTGCCCTTGGCGATGGGCCTCCAGTTCCTCCTGCAACCGGGCGACCAGATCCGCGTGGAAGCGATCCGCGTCCTGTCTTTGTCGCACCTCCTCCAGCAGCCGTAATGTCTGGCGGCCAAGGTCAGGTTCATCGGCCGTTTTCTTCTCGTCCTCGGCCATAGTGGTTCTCCCAAGTTGAGCAACTCTGAATCGGTCGATACTTGCTCTGCCCGAGCGTTAGGCCAGGGCAATCGACCGAACGGGTGATCTTCAGACACAGACGCTCGTTGAAAGCGCAGGCTCCCTCAATTTGTGATGGAACTCCGCTGCAAATCGAGACTCTGAATCTCTCAATTCAGTGATAGTAGCCGATCTACAGCAGGAGACGCAATGAAAATTTGGGATCGTGTCACTCTCGATTTTCGCGAGCCGAGCCGCGTAAGCGGCCGGGTAGGAGGCGTCAGCGCCGCTGTTCCTGGATCAAGCGCCGATAGGTGGCGGCCAGAGCGCGGGCCGGCAGGGGAATCAAGCCGGTATCGTGTTCCGTGAGTTTCAAGGCCCGGCTAAGCTCCTCTTCGGCACGCTCTGGCTGGCCCCATTCCAGGTCGAGCAACGCCGCCAGCAGGTGCAAATCGAAGCGGCCCGCGCGCTGTCGTTCGACCTGGAGCAGGAAAATACTGTCGCTCTCGAACTGGTGCATAAACACTCCCTGGGACACCAGCGAATTAATCGGCGTCCCAAGCCCCACTTCGGCAGCCAGCCTCTTTGCCAGCGTTCGCCGCAACCCGGGCAGCGAACGCTCTTCGTCCGCCGCCAGGAAGTCGATCACCTCGCGCAACGCCTCCCTGGCGCGATCGTAATCGCCCACTGCCGCCGCCTGACAGATGGTGAACCATTCGTAAGCCGGCATGCGAAACGGGACCGGCTCGCCAGACGGTCCGACCAGGGCGACAGTGAAAGTGTCCAGTTTCTTCTTTACATTTTGCACTTCCTCGCTGGCCAGCAGTTCGCCGGCTTTATCGGCCCGGCCAAGCATCAACAGCAACTCGAATTCCAGCCGCACACCCGGGAAGTCGAACAACAAGGCGTCCGATTGAAGGAGGACGTCGTCCAGCGCACGCTTCGCCAGGCCGAGTTCGAGGGCGAGACGGGCGCGGGCCAGGGGATTGTCACGCAGCGAACGCGAACGAATCACGAACTGGTTCTGGCGATCCTGCACCTCGCGTTCCAGCCGCTGGACCTTCTCCTCGAGCAGGTCCACACGGTCGCGAGCCTCCGCATCGCGGGTCCCACGGCGTTCGAGCCGCAACTGGGCCTGAAGATGCTCCAGGGCGGCGTCCAGGTAGCGGCGCTGCAAATACAACTCCGCAAGGACCGCGTGAGCCGGCGTCGAGTTCGGGTCGGCGAGCAGGGCCTGTTCCAGGGGCGTCACCAGTTGCACATGGCGGACGCTGTTCAGCACCATGCTCCGGCTCACGACAGCCTGTTCCGGCGTCACCAGTTGCAGCATTTGATACGCCTGTCCCAGCCGCAAAGCCGCGTTCAGGTCGTCTGGATTGGCGGCGCGGGCCGAACGCGCCGCCCGGATTGCGAGCATCGGCAGGGCCGGCGAACGGGTCATCGCACTGGCGTCAGCGAACATGGCCGGGTTCCGCAAACGCATCAGCAAGTCGAACGTCGGCCCGAGGCCAGCCTCCGGACGCGACGGCACGGCTGCCAGGCTCGACCCAAAGATCGCCCAGCCACGCCGCTCCGCTCGTTCCCGATCGGTGGGTTCGTCCGCGTCGAACCAGCGCAGAAACACCGAGGCAGCGGCCGACTCCCAGGGACGCGGCGGCTCGGCGGCTCGGAAGGGGTTTTCCCACGGCGAGCGCTTTCGCGGCGGACGTGCTGGCCCTTCGGGCGGCGGCAGCGGCGGACCCTCATCCTCCTGCTTCGGCCCAAACGCCAGACGAACCGGATCGAGCCGCAGTTTCGCGAAGGACTGTCCTCCCTTCTGTCCGCGCGGCGCATCCTTCCAGCCGAGCAGGACCGCCTGTCCCTCGACCGCCAGAATGTCCCACTGCTTGCGATCCTGAACGAGAGCGGTCAGCGACGCGAGCATGATGCGCGAGTCCGGATCGTACAGGATCATGAACGACATCCCATACTTCTGAAACACGTCCTGCCAGGGTCCCGAGAGGCGCGTCCCCTGAGGCAGGAGTGGATTCAACTGCCGGCAAACGCCCTCGAAGTCGCGCGCGGCCTCCAGCGACAGAGCCAGGCGATGATCGAGGAAACTCCGCTCGCCCGGACAGAACCACGCCAGATAGTGGGCCACATCGGGATGGACCGCGAAGGCGCGATCCGAGTCGCCGAGCCGCTGATTCTGTCGCCAGCGCTGAATCGTCTCCGCCATTCGCCGCAACGACGGATTCTCGTGGACCCCCCAGGCGACCGGGGTGCCTTGCCGGTAAAAGCCTTGCAGCCAGCCCATGCAGGCCAGCAACACCAGGATCAATCCCGACGCCAGCAGGCCGAACGTTCCCAGTGAGCGCAGGTTTCGTGGAAGTGTGCCGCTGCGCCTGCTTGCCCAGTCCTGCAAGTTGAGCGCGGCGATCGGTCCGGCGACGACGGCGAAGAACGGCATCGTCCGCAGTTCCCATGCTCCCAGAACAGCGAATACACCCCACACCGCGCCGCGCCACCAGGACGCCTGTCTGCGCACGAGCCAGAACGAGTACAGACCGAGAAGCACAAGGGAGAAGTAGGCATACTCCGACAGATTGAATGCGCCTGCCGAGGCCAGACGATTGCCGAGATGCCAGGGCGATGCGAAGCCCTGCCGCGCGAAACGCGTATCGTCGCCCAGGCCGGAACGATCCAGGAGCGGAGACAGTTCCAGGGGCAACTCGAAGACCTTGAATCCATGCGGGTTGAGCAAGCAGACCATGAGGGAAGCCGGCACCAGCCAGAGCGGCAAGGTTCGCCTGCGCTGCAAGCGGTCGCCAAGGCAGACCAGGAACACCAGCAACGGGCCGAGCAGGAACCAGCTATCGACGTTCGCCCACAGCGCCAGCAGCACGAGCAGCGGTAGGTGCCGCTTCCACGAGAACTGTTCGGCCCGTCGTTCGGATGTCTCACGCCATAGCAGCCAGAGGGTGGTTCCAAGGAACAGATACGACAGGCAAACAGGCTGAAGCAGCAGCCGCGGACTCATGCACAGCAGGGCGAGCAGCGTACAGCCCGCGGGAGCGAGCCAGCCGCTGCCCGGACGGCGCACGGCCAGCAGGATGCCCGCCAGGACGGTGACAGCCAGCGCCTTGACGACCACCAGGAGAACGCCGCCACCGAGAGTGTACAGCCCGTGGAGCAGCAGCTCGAAGAGCCAGGAGTGGTTCACCCAACCCGTGGCGGTGAACGAGAAGGGATCGTCGTCAAAGTGGATGCCTTCCGCGGCGATCAGCCGGCCGGACGCAAGATGAAAGTAGACGTCGCTGTTGCGAGCCTGGCGCGAGGCAGCCAGGAATCCGAACAGGAGTACAACCGCGGCCAGGGACCATCCGAGAAAGCGCTGGGGATTGTCCAGGGTCAGCGACTCGGGTTTACTCATCGGGGTTGCCTGGCGGGCAGGGTGTTCTGGGCCTGTTCCTTGTGGCGAGCGGCGAGTCCCTGGTTGCCCATGCGGCGGTAGTAGTCCGCAAGGGCCTCGTGTGTTGCCGGGTGCTGAGGATCGAGCTTCAGGGCGCTCTGCAACCAGCGCAGCCCGTCCGCGGTGGACCCCAGGGCAAGCGACAGCCGGCCCACCTCGGAATGCAGATCGGGATCGAGCGGCCTGCGCGGCAGTTCGTTGAACAAAAGCTGACGAACGCGCTGAGCATCCGCCTTCAGTTCCTCGAACCGCAACTGCTCCGCCCGGGCCTCGTCGTCCCGCCGCAGTTGGACCAGACAGCGGTGCAACTGATAGCGAACGTGATACTGAGCGGGCGCCAGGGCCAGCGACCGTCGCAGCCAGTTCTCCGCTTCTTCCGGTTTCCCTTCGAGCATCGCCAACTCGCCTCGTTCGCCGAGAGCGCCGGGCATCTCGGGCCAGCGTTCCAGGACGGTGTCGATGAGTTGATGGGCCGCCTCCGGCCGTCCCAGCACCACATAACAATGGACCAGACGAACGCGGACGGCCGCCGAGTCGGGCTGACGCTGCGCCAGCCGGATCAGGTGCGGCAGAGCTTCCGAGGCGAGGTCGAGCCGCATCTGCACGTCGGCCAAGCGGTCGCGGATGTCGTCGCGATCCGGATCGAGAGCGAGGGCCTGCCGATAGTAATCCAGCGCATCGGGCAGGCGCTCGCGAAGGTCTTCCACCGCTCCGCGCATGTAGGCGATTTGGGGACTGTCCGGCTCGCGGTTGCGCCAGCGGTCGAGAGTCTCCTCGGCGTCGCGCAGCCGATAGGAGCGAATGAAGCCGCGCACCAGGGCCTCGAAAATCAGTGGCGAATCGACATGCTCCTCGCTGAGACGCTGCTTCCAGAACTGCTGGGTCTCATCGACCTCACCGCGTTCGAGCCGTAACAGCATTCGTTCGAGGAGGAGTTCGTCATCGGGGCCGCGAACTTGCTGATAGCGGTCCAGGAGTTGGCTGGCTTCGTCGAGCGCTCCGAGCCTCCGGGCGGTGCGGGCGGAGAGGTGAAGCGTTTCGGGATCGCGCGGCCAAATTTTCAGGCACTTGAGCAGGTGATCGCGCGCGGCAAGGTCCTGATGACGAGCCACACTCTCACGGGCAGCGCGAAGATGATGGCTGGCCCACAAGGTGACACCTGCCGCCGTCCCGCCCGCGCCAATCAGCCCGAGCAGGATGAGCAGAACCAGCAGGCGTCCAGGACGGCGAAACGGCGCCAGAAGCAGAAGTCCACAACGGCGCAGGCGCGAACGTCGCGGCACGAGAGCCGCTGGCACAGGTACGATCGCGGCGAGTTCGGAATCCATGTCCAGGTTTCGTTGTTGAGAAACCCCTCTTG
>JBBSDR010000438.1:0-6112 GCA_038240465.1 Gemmatales bacterium | reverse complement strand
GGTCAAACTCTTTTGTCTTTTTTGGTTATCGAACTGGTCTGGGGCGCATTTCGAGAACAGGTTACACTTCCTTCTTGCCGATCTCGTAGTGTCGGGTCCTCTCCCAGGGAAGGGAATTTCATGTCCAGCGCGCCGACTCTCGCGGTGAACCACTGGCCCGATAACGCCTGCGCCAAGGCGTTTTGGGGCCAGCGCGAACTGCCCTCCTATCGCCAGCTTCTCAGAGACACCGTCGCCTGGCTCGATCCGCAACCCGGACAGCGCTGGCTCGATCTCGGCTGCGGCGGCGGCCAGTTGAGCCGGGCGCTCTGGGAAAAGAGCGGCGGCAGCCTTGCCGAGGTGGTGGCCCTCGATTGCGCCGCCGCCAATGAACGCGCCATCGCCCGGCTGCGCGACTGCATGAATCCACCCGCCGCCGAGGAACAGTTCCGCTTCCTCCGGGCCGACTTCAGCCAGGGACTGAGCAAGTGCGCCGACGCCTCCTACGACGGAGCTGTCTCGGGACTCGCCATCCAGTACGCCGAATCCTACGACGCCCACCGGCAGCACTGGAACAGTGACGCCTACGATCGGCTGCTCGGCGACGTCTGGCGGGTGCTGAAGCCGGGCGGCACCTTCGTGTTCTCGGTCAACGTGCCGGAACCGTCGTGGGGCCGGGTCGCTTTCGCGGGCATCTATGGCTTCTTTCGCACGTTCCATCCTGTCCGCTATCTGAAAAACGCCGCGCGGATGTGGCGCTACGGCGGCTGGCTCAAGCAGCAGGCGCGCCTGGGACGCTTCCATTATCTGCCGATCGGCCTCGTCAAGAGAAAGCTGCGCGACGCCGGACTGGAGCAGATCGAGCATCGCCTCAGCTTCGCGCGTCAGGCGTATCTCATTCGCTGCCACAAACCCCTCTGACCGCCTGGATCGCGGCATCCGAATTGCGTTGCCAACAGGTGTCCCGGGTCCCACAACGGAGGCGATCCATGAAGTGGAAACGCTGGCTGCGTATCGGGCTGACCATTGTGGTGCTGCTCCTGGCCGTGGTCCTGATTGGCGGCCATTTCTTGCTGCGCTCTCCCTTCGCCGCGCGCAAGGCGGAGAGCGTGCTGCGCGACACTCTGGGTGCCGATGCGCGGATTGGCCATGTCGCCGTCGGGCTGTTCGGCTCAACGACCGTCAGCAACATCGAACTGCACGAACCGGACGCCAAGAAACCCTGGCTCGAGATTGAGCATGTGTCCGCGGACGTCTCGGCGCTCGATCTGCTGCGCGGCGCGATCGGCGACAAGAACGTCAAGGTTCGCGGCGCGCACGCCCGGCTTCACTTTGACAGCGGCAACCATCTGCTCACGGCCCTGCCTCAACCTCCCAGCGACACGGCCCACGCGACTGCGCCGGCGATCCAACTCGAAGACGGCAAGTTGACGGTGGACCAGGATGGCCGCGAGCCGCTGGTCCTCGCCGGTGTCACGGCGACGCTGCGCCAGGAGGGCGACAACTGGCTCGTCGAAGGCGATGTCAACGATCCGCAGTGGGGTCCGTGGAAGATCAAGGGCCAATTCGAGCCGAAGAAGGAACTCGCCACACTCGAATTGCACGGCGACAAGGTTGCCCTGACGCGAAAACGGCTGCGAGCGCTGCCCTTCGTACTGACGGCGATCTGGGACCAGGTCGAAGCGGAAGGACCGGCGAACGTGGTCCTTACTGTTCGTCTGGGCGGCACCAAGGGCTTCAGCTATCGCGTCGATGTCGAACCTCTCCAGGCGGAAGTATTCGTCCACAGTATCGGACTCGATGCAATGGGAACGACAGGGACGGCCGTGGCTGAAGATGGGCTGGTGACGCTGCGCAACTTGCGTGGACGCAGTGCAGGCGGCCACGTCGAGGGCAATGGCGATCTCGACTTCCGGCCGACGCCGTGGAAGCTGGACATTCGCGCTTCCGCGCGCCGGGTCGAGTTGCAGCCATTCACCAAACAGTGGCCACTGCCCGAACAGATTCGCAAGATTACCGGCCGGCTCACCGGCAGCGCCAAGCTGCTGCTGACGATCGGCGATCACCTGAACATCGACGGCGAGGGCCAGGGCCAGGTCGATGACGCCCGGCTGTTCGGCGACATCAAGACCGATGGACCTGTCAAGCTGCGGCTGTTCTATCTCAACGGCAAGCCTCAGTTCCACTCCGCCGTCTCCCGGGTCATGCCGCACTGGTCCGCGCTGACTCAGGTGGCCCTCCTCACCGGCTTGCCCGAGATGCCGGAGGAGCAACCCAAGGCGGAGACTCCGGGAGATGACCTGGCCCGGACCATCCTGAGCTATCCGGGGCGCACCGTCTCCTGGCTGCAGCAGGGCATCGGCTATCTCGGCCACGCCGTCACCGGCACCAGCAAGGCCATCATGGCCGTGCTTCCGGACAAGACGCCCATGCCCGGCAAGACGCCGGCCTACTTCGAGGCCAGCTTCGGTTTCAAGGACATCGATGTGGGCCAACTGGTCGAGCGCCTCAAGGTTGGCGTACCGTTCCCTGTCGCCGGGCGCGGCAGTCTCAAGGTGCAGGTGGCCCTGCCTGTCGATACTCCAGGCGACCTGGCCACCTATCGGATCAATGGCACCGTGGACCTCAGCCGCGTCAAGATTGCCGAACTCGAGTTGAACAACGTCAAGGCCCGCGTCCGGTTCGACAAGGGAGTGCTGAACCTGGAGGAACTGCGCGGCGAGGTCCCCGGCGGGACGAAGCCGGGCAGTTTCCTCGGCAGCGCGCGCATGGAAGTGGCTCCGCTGGGAAATATCGCCGCCAACTTGACGCTGACGGACATCCCCGTGACGCGGGTGATGAGTCTCCTTCCCGGTAAGGATGCCGACTCGGCCGGCACCTTTGGCGCGACCTTGACCTGGAGCGCTCCCGCCGACAAGGTGCGCGACCTCACTACCTGGAAAGCTCAGGCCGTGGCCAGGGCCGACACTCTGCGCGTTCTCGGTGTGGCCCTCGATCGGGCATCGACTGCCGCCCATCTGGACAAGGGGGAGGCGACCGTCACGCAACTCAAATTCGGCGTCGAGGGACTGAGTCTCGATGGCTCGGGCGCACTGACCGTCAAGGACGACTATCCCTTCCAGGTGAAGCTCAATCTCGACGATGCGGACCTCTCGGCCGTGCAGCGCGCCGCTCCGGGGTTCAAGCTGCCGCTGACGCTGGAAGGAAAACTGACCGCTGCGGCATCGGTCAAGGGAACGCTGACGCCAGTCAAGTACGCGGTGTCGGGCAGTGTCGATTCGCGCAAGCTCAAGGCGGGCGAGGTGAGCGTGGATTCGTTCCGCTCTGACTTCAAACTCGACGAGCATCAACTATCGCTGGAGAAGCTCAATGCACAACTCTACCAGGGCAAGGTGACCGGATCGGTGGCGCTGCCGTTGCGGGCCGAAGACGCAGGCGCGGTCAATGTGAAACTCGACGGCCTGAACGTCGGCTTGCTGGCGAAGGACCTCAAAGAACTACCGGTGAAACTGGACGGCGAGGCGTCGGGCAAATTGGAAGGAAAGGTAGCGCCGGCCACGCGCGAGGGCGAACGCGAGTTCACCTCGCGTCTGGACCTTGATGCGCCGAAACTGCGCGTGCAGAACGTGCCGACGGAACGGCTGCACGGGCGGATCAGCTATCGCACGGGGTTGATCCGCTACCGTCTGGAAGGCAGCGCCCTCGGCGGGACTTTCGACGTCGATGGCCGGGTGCCGCTGGGCGGTGAACGAAAGCCCGCCGGCAAGGATGCTCTGCCAAAGCAGGCTGCTCCCCCGGCAGAGAAAGAAGGGCCATCGGGGACGGTTCGCGTTCGTGGAGCGCGGCTGAGCGAGTTGATGATCGCCCTGGCGCGGCAGAACCTGCCGCCCCCCCTGCGCGGCCTGATCGATCTGTCACTGGACTACACGACGGATGCGGCGGGCGAGTTGAAGGGCGAGGGCAAGGCGCAGTTGAGCCGGCTGCGCTGGGACCAGCACGACCTGGCCAATCGCCTGTCCGCGAACCTTCGTCTCGCGGGGCCGGAACTGGAAGTGCGTGAGCTTTCGGGCGAAATGCTGGGTGGCTCCCTGCGGCTGCGCGCCTCGCTCAACTTGCGTCAGCCGGAGCGCGGCAGGATCTTCGTCAGTCTGGATCGCGCCGAGGCGTCGCAGGTGGCCGCGACGTTTTTCGACGATGAATCGCTCGTCGAGGGGCCGTTCGATCTGCGTTTCCGAGGATCGCTGGGCCGCGAGTGGCGCGGCGCCGGCGAGGCCATCCTGCTGCGCGGCAAGGTCGCCGGCGTTGAAGTGAGCGAGTGGCATTTGCCTTACACGCTGTCTTTCTCTCCCGCGGGTTTCGCGGGCGAACTGGACGTGCGTGAGAGCAGTGCCATGGTCGCGCTGGGGCGAGCGTCCCTGAATGGTTTGATCGCGTGGGATGGCGGAACTCGTCTTGAGGTCCAGTTGCGCATGAGCGAAGTGGATTTGCGCTCGCTGCTGAAGCCCTTCGCCGACCTCGACCGCCAACTGGGCATGGGCCGGGCGAAAGTGCGTCTCGACATCATCGGCCGGGACATCCGCAGCGCCCAGGACCTGACCGGACGCCTTGACGCCGACTTCAACCAGGCCCAGGCCCTTCAGTTGCCCGTTCTCTCTCAGTTGACGCCCTTCCTTCGCGGCATCTCGTCAGCCACGACGTTCGAGAAGGGTGACTTGCGGGCCACCCTGTCCCGGGGTGTCTGGCGCGTCAGCCGGCTGACCATCGACAGCACGCTGCTGAAACTGCTGGCCGAGGGGACCGTGACGGTCAAGGGTGGACTCAACCTGGAAGTAACGGCTCGCACCGGCCAGTTGTTCGTCAATCCCGCCCTGCTGCGCCTGGTCGGACTGGCGACCGCGACGTCGTTGCCTCTCGAGGTCATCACCCTGGCCAGCGAATGGCTGTCCAATCGAGTCGTGCATGCGCGAGTGGGCGGCACGCTCAGGAACCCCTCCGTTCGCTATGAGCCGGTGAGGCTGCTGACGGAAGAAACGATCCGCTTCTTGCTGCGCTCCGGCTTGCCCACGAACGTGCGTGACTTTGTTCCCTGAATTCCTCTCCTGCCTGAGATTCCGATTCTGCGAGCTTCAGCAATCTCACCCGGTTTGCCGATAAGGTGAGTAACTCCTCGGGAGACGAGGTGGCCAGGCGAAGAGGGAGAGACACGATGGCACGGACAAGACGAATTCTGGCCCTTTTGAGTGCTGCTCTCCTGATGGCGGGTTGCAGCACCTCATCGACCAACCCGCTGGGTTTCGGCTCGGCGGGACATCGCTTGCTTCCGGACACGAGGGAAGCCCGCAAGGCGAACCCCGACCCCTGGCCGCTGCCGCGCGAGTTGAACAAGAGTCCCGCGGCTCCCTACATGGTCGAGCCGGGCGACGTGCTGCTGATCCAGCCCGCCGACTTCGATTCGCCGATCCGCATTCCCGGAGATCAACCCGTGCTTCTGGATGGCACGATCAACCTCGGCAAGTTCGGCCAGCTTCAGGTTGCCGGCATGACCGTGGTGGACATCGAACGAGCGGTGCAGGCCCAGGTCAAGAGCGTCCTCAAGGATACCGTCAAGGAGATCGGTCCGATCACCGTTCGGCTCTCGTCGCGCCAGAGCAAGGTGTTCTACGTTCTGGGCGAAGTGAACTCTCCGGGAGCATTTCCGCTGGCGGGCCGTGAGACGGTCCTGGACGCTATCCTCGCGGCGGGGGGCGTCAACACCCGGGCGGACCTGCGCAAGGTCACGCTGAGCCGGCCGACTCCGCCCGATAGCTGTCGCGTCGTCCTGCCCATCTGCTACGAGCAGATCGTGCAACTCGGAGACACCTCGACCAACTACCAGATTCACGCCGGCGATCGGATCTTCGTTCCTTCCAAGCATTTTCTGGACGAGTTGGGCCAGATGTGCGGCAAGAAGTCTGCCGAGAGTGACCGTCCTCAGGTCCCCTGCACCTCACCGGACGGCTGTCCGGATGGAGACTGCTCCTCCTGGCATCCTGCGCCCCATCGCTGATCCTCTCCTCGTTCCCACGCTCTGCGTGGGAACGAGGGAACGAGGCGGGTAGGGACGGACGGCGAAATAACATCTCTCTTTCTTGCC
>JBBSDR010000437.1:0-6113 GCA_038240465.1 Gemmatales bacterium | reverse complement strand
GCCGCCCTGCTTGCGGAATTGCTCCTTGCAGCGGGCCAGATCGCGGAAGCGGAACGCCTTGCTGCTCTGCTCCCGAACTACAGTCCCTGGGGCCGCTATGTGCAGGCTCAGCGTTTGCTGCGCGAAGGCGAATGGGTCCGGGCGGCGCGCTCTCTGGAGCAACAGGTAGACAGTCTTGCCGCCTTTCCCGGTTGGCCCGAGCGCGTGCAGCTGGCGCTGGCACAATGCTACGCCGCCTGTGGCGACGTCAGCCGCGCGGTTGAAGCCAGCGGACGGGCCGTCGCGATCGATCCCGCCTTCCGGATGGCGAGCCTGGCACATGCTCACGCGCTGACAGCAGCGGGCCGATACGCCGAGGCGTGCAATGCGTGGAAGACGCTGATGAGCGAGACGCGGCCACCCGCGGCCGGGTGGGCTGCCTGGGCGCGGGCGCTGAATCGCCGCAACCTTCAACCTCTCAACGCCCCGGCCGACTGGCGCGAGGTCGAGCAACTGCTCGAGCGGGCTGACGCCAGTGGCGGCGATCCGGTCGAGGTGGTCCTGGCCCGAGCCGAGGCGCTGGTGTTCCGCGAACAGTTGGATCGAGCCGAGACGCTGCTACTCGCCGAGGCAGGCAGGCTCAACGATCCGCCGCCGCTAGTCGTGGCCCTTGCCGATGTGCTGGCCCTCCGTGGACGATACGCTGATTCGCTGCAGCTGCTGCGAAAGCAGGAGGGCCGCGATGCCCGCCTGGCTCGTCTTCGCTATGTCCGATACGGCGGCGACAAGGTGCCGGACGCTGCCACTGTCCGCGACGCCGCAAGCCGCAATCTCGATCGCTTGCCGTCCGCCGATGCCGCCGCAATCCTGCAAGAACTGGTGGAAACCGCGCGGGCGCGAGGCGATCTCCAAGAAGCGCTGGAACTCTGCCGGCGCTGGTGCGACGTTGTTCCCCAGGACCTGCGGGCGTTCCTGTTGCGCGCGGACCTGGGAGACCACCTCCTCCGCGAAGACGACTTGCAGGCAGCAATTGCCGGCCTGCGCCGTATCGAAGGCGAGCGGGGCCTGCGCTGGCGAGCCGCCGAGGTGAGTCGTTTGCTTCTGGCCCTGCGTGTGCCAAGGGCCGATGCGGCAGTCCTGGTGACCGAAGCGTCTAAACTGCTGATCGAGGGGAATCGACTTGCCGAGGGAACGTCGGCCGGGCGGGGCCGACTCGCTCTCGCCCAGGCGCACCTCGAAGAACGTGCCGGCCAACTCCCGGAAGCGATGGCGAATTATCTGCGCGCCTTCGAGGAGGGAGAACGAACGGCATCCAACACGCTTCGCCTCGTGCAGATGCTCTTCGATCGCGGCCGGCTCGTCGATGCCAACCGCGTGTTGCGGCTGTGGGAGTTGGATAGTCCTTCCGACGGAGCGACTGGGGCCGCCTCCGCGGCGGTCCTGTATCCGCTGCCGGCGCGGTCTCCACGACAGCTGTCTACCGCGCTGGCACGCCTGGGCTGCGAGGTGGCGTTGCGGCAGCACGACTTTGGCCGAGTCCTCGAACTGCTTCCCCTGGTTGCGATCGAGGCGAACAATCATCTCGAGCAAATCTGGCTGGCGGACACCTACGAAAAGGCAGGCCAGCCAGATGAGGCGATCCGCCTTCTCGAACGGCTCGCCGAGCGGTCAGGTGAGGGGGGCGACGTCTGGGTGGCCCTGTTGCGCCACCTGGTGCGCAACGGTCAGCGCGAGCGTGCCGAGGACGCGCTGGCGCGAGCGCAGCGGCAACTGTCGGCCGGCGACGATCTCTGGCAACTGTCGATGGCCCAGTGTTACGAGGCAGTGGGGCGGATCGAGCAGGCGGAGCGTTCCTATCGGCTTGCCCTTGAGGCCGCCCCTCAGATTCCCCTCCTGCGCCGTCAACTCGCCCGCTTCCTCCTCGTCGGCGATCAGCCGGAGAAAGCGGTGCCGTACTTGCGCGAACTGGCCACCTCGTCCCACGATTCACGCGCTCACGCCGTCTGGGCGCGGCGCATGCTGGCTGGAGTTCCCTTCCAACTGTTGAGCCTCCAACGCGAGTTGTCATTCTCGGTCAAGCAGCAGTTGAAGATCGACGAATTGAAGCTCGCCCTGGGCCGTGCAAAGGATGGCAAGGAACATGTGGCGAACCGGCGAGCGCTGGCCCTGCTCAGCGCCGCCGAGCCGGGCAAGCTCAAAGAGGGACTGCGCCGCTTCGAGAAGACACTGGGACCGATCGCGCTGGAGCCGGACGAGCGTTTTCACCTGGCCCAACTTTACGAACTGGTTGGCGATCGTGCCAAGGCGGACGAGTTGATGCACGAGTTGCTCGCGTCGGAGGCGCACAACACCCAGTATCTGGCCGGGCAAGTGCGCCTGCTGATCGCGCGCGAGGATTGGCTTGCAGCCCGTCGCTGGCTGAGGCGATTGCAAGAACTGGAGCCGGATACGCTTCGCACGCGCACGCTCGCGGCCGAATGTGGGTGACGATGCGATAGCGCCGTGAACACCGATTGATGCTGGTGGGATCAAAGCAATTCGCGAATCGGCTCGCCGTCCGGAAGGATCGGCATCGGCCGTCCACTGTGATCGGGGAAGGACGTCTGCAGTGGTTCGATGCCCAGGTGATGGAACATCGTCGCCCAGAGATCGTTGGGCGTCAAAGGCCGGTCCTTCGGATGCTCTCCCCTGGCATTGGTCGAGCCAACCACTTGCCCCACTTTCAAGCCGCCGCCCGAGACCAGCACCGACATCGCATGCGGCCAGTGATCGCGGCCGGGCTGCTTGACCCCGGTGTGCGTGCCGGTCTCGGAACTGATGCGCGGCGTCCGGCCAAACTCTCCCGTTACGATAAGCAGCACCTTCCGATCGAGGCCGCGTGCATAGAGGTCCTCGATCAGAGCGGTCACGGCCTGGTCGAGGAAGCCGAGCTTGAACTTCGTGTCGTCGAAGATGTGACAGTTGACGGCGTGCGAGTCCCAGTTGTAAGTGCCGTTCGCCGGCATGTCCTTGCCGGATACCGGGTTTTCCAGCACCATCGTCACGAAACTGCTGCCGGCCTCCACCAGCCGCCGGGCCAGAAGACAGCGCTGGCCATAGGCGTGCTTGCCGTAGCGCTCGCGCAGCCGCGCCGGCTCCAGATTCAGGTCGAACGCCTTCCGCGCCCCGTCCGTGGTGATCAACTGCAAGGCGCGTTCGTTGAACTCATCAATGGCGGACATGGTCCCCGAACGATCCACTTCTCGGGGCGTTTGATCGAAGCGGTTCAGCAGCGCGCGCCGCTCCTGGAAGAGTCCTTCCGCTTCCTTCGGCAGCGATAGGTTCCGCACGGCGAAGTCCGCGGCGCTGGGATCGCCGGCGACGGTGAAGGGATGGGTGCGCGGCCCGAGATAGGCCGAGCCGAAGCTGAAGACGTCGATGCCCTGCCGGCCATTGTCGGTCCCGGTGATGTAGTTCGGCACGGCGGCGCGATGGCCCCTGCGAACCTCGGCCACCATCGAGCCGACCATCGGAGTATCGTTGACGAAGCCGGTTGGCTCGCGAGGATCTCGTCCGGTGAGGAAGCGCTTGTGTCCGCCTCCGTGATCGGCGAACTCGTGGGCGATGGAGCGGATGAGCGAGAAGCGATGGGCGATGCGGGCATGACGCGGCAGATGTTCGCAGACGTCAATGCCCGGGACGGTCGTGCGGATCGGCCGAAAGTCGCCGCGATACTCCAGCGGCGCGTCCGGCTTCATGTCATACGTCTCCATGTGCGGCGGTCCGCCCGGAAGCCAGATCAGGATGACTGAGGTATCCGGCACGTCCGCGCCCGCTTCCTTCGCCTGACCGCGGAGACCGAGCAGGTTGCTCATTCCCCAGCCGCCCAGTCCCAGCGAACAGAGCTTCAGGAACGATCGCCGCGACAGAGGGCCAGGGCAGGAAGAGACGGGAAACGACATAAAGCGAACTCCAGGCAGGGGGGCGCGATGGCAGAATGATATTATATCGGCCCTGAGGATTGTCCGCAAGAACTCCGCGCGAACCATCAACTCTTGAACACCTCGACCGCCTTGTATTCGCCACCGAGAACTTCCTTGCTCGCAACGCCGAGCCACTTATCGAGGATCGGCGCGTACACCTGACGGAAATCGGTGTGATGCTTCAGATTGCCAATCTCCAGTTTCTCCAGACTCGGATGCGCTCCGACCAGGCCACCCTTGACCTTGCCGCCGACGAGGAACATCGGCGCTCCCGAGCCATGATCGGTGCCGGCGCTGTCGTTCTCCGCCGCACGGCGGCCGAACTCGGAGAACGTCATGATCAACACGCGATCCTTGTGGCCGCGCGCCGATACGTCCTTGTAGAACGCCGCGATCGCGCCGGACAGTTGCGTCAGCAGCGCGGCGTGCTGGTTGGCCTGGGCCGAGTGCGTGTCGAAGCCGTCCAGGCGAACGTAGAACACCCGCGCTCCCAGACCGGCGTCGATCAGTTGCGCGGCCAGCTTCAGACGATTGGCCAGGCCGGTCTGCGGATACGTCGTCTTCGGCTGATAGTTCTTGGCGATCTCCTGCAGCCGGCGGCTCGAAGCATAGGTGTCCGACGCGGTCCGCTGCACGAAGTCGAGCAGGTCCGGTTTGCCGCCGCCGGGCTTCACGCTGCTTTCGATGACGTCGCGCTTGGCCTTCAGATCGCCGGTGCTGGCCGCCGCGAGATGGAGCTGGTATTCCTCCAGCGAACTGATCGACGGCGCCTTGGTCGGTGCGCCATCATAGGCCAGCGGGCTGCTCTCGTTGGTCGATTTCAGATGGAACGACGGGCCGGCCGGCATCGTGCGCAGGGCCTTGCCGAGCCAGCCTTCGGTAAGCGTCTTCTCGGTGCTGGCGGCTTGCCAGATGTCCATCGAGCGGAAGTGCGACTGGTCCGGATTGGGATATCCGACGCCCTGCACCACAGCCACTTCGCCCTGCTGGAACAGGTCGGCCATCTCGCCCATGACCGGATGCAGGCCGATCTCCTTGTTCAGTTTGCGGACCTGATCGGCCGGCTGGCGCAGCGTGCGGCGAAGTTTCGCGTAGAGCGGGTCCTTGAATGGAATGACGGTGTTGAGGCCATCGTTGCCGCCGGTCAACTCGATGACGACGAGGATGGTATCCTTCGCGCCCGGCTTCTGGGCCTGGGGTGCCGCGATGGCCGTGCGGCTGAGGAAGAGCGGGGCATTAAAGCCGAGGGCGACAAGGCCCTTCAGAAGATCTCGGCGTGTGGAAAGCATCTCTTGTTCTCCTGTGAATTTGTGAATTTGTGAATTTGAATTCGCGCTTGGACTGCGATTGCGGTGCGCGACTCCGCTCACAAATTCACAAATTCACAAACCTGCAACTCAACAAAGCTGAAACTCCGGTTGTGTCAGCACCAGATGACACAGGGCGCGAACCCGGCTGTCGGAGGCGTCCGCTGGGGTCCAGTACACCGGCACCTTCATCTTGTGCGCGTTGCGCTGATATCGCAACAGTTTCTCCTTCGCCGTGTCGCTGATGTCGCCTTGCAGGAACAACTCGACGAAGAACGTCACCAACTCTTCATCGGTCTTCTTGCCGTACTTGCGCGCCAGCAGCGCCGGATCGCAGCGGCGGCCGAAACGTGCGTCCTCCGTCGAGGTCAGGGCGAGCGCCAGGTTCTGGCGGAACAGCAGCGTCTGGCCGTTGAGCCAACTCGTGCCGCCATCCCAGCCCTTGACCGACGGCGGATAGAAGAGGTTTTGGCCCAATTCCTCCAGGATCGAGGCGAGGACCGTTGTGCCGGTCCGCCCTTCGAGGCCGCGCACGATCCCGAGGGCGAAATCGACCGGCGACTTGATCCGCGTGCGATAGACCACCGGCGAGAAGAAGAGATTGGACTGCACGATCGTCTTGACCAGCGCGGCGGCGTCGAAGCCGCTCTTCTTGAAGGACGACGCCAAAGGCTCGAGCAACTCCCGCCCCGGCTGGATCGTCTCGCTGACGAGGAAACGAAACAGCTTGCGGGCGATGAAATACGGCGCTGACGGCTGCTCCAGGCAGATGCGCACAATGTCGTCGGGCTTCCAGTTGCCCTTGTGGCCGAGGACGTTCTTGACGCCCTCGTCGTGCTGGCCCCTGGTGAATTTGACTTCCGTG
>JBBSDR010000436.1:0-6113 GCA_038240465.1 Gemmatales bacterium | reverse complement strand
GCATGACCGGGGCCAGTTGTGTTAGACTGAGCATAAGAAAGCTCCTGGAGCGAAATGTGTTGTGATAAACTCATTTTACCAGGGGCTTTCTGCTTGACAAATCCCTTAACCGGATGCGTATGGGCCAGTCATGGCCCCGGTGCTTGTCAAACCGGGGCCATGACTGGCCCCGCTCGCCAGACCTGGACGGGAGAACTACACAAGAGGCTGCCTCTCACGGACGCCGTAGAGACGCGCCCGTTCGCGGATCAGTGAAGCCCAGCGATGTTGCGTTGCCGGCTCACACATGGCGTCGCGATGTCGAAATACCGCCGGGGCCGACTCGTCAAGGATGCGCTCGGCCATTTGCAACTCGCTCGCCTTGACGCGATAAGCCGACTCGATCAACGGCACCTGGCGCGGGTGGATCGCGGTCTTGCCGAACAGCCCATACGCCAGATCGTCGGCCGCCTCCCGGCTCAGCACCTTGCCCTGGTCGAGATAGTCGAACACCGGCCCCGTCAGGTTGAAGCCGTGCGGTCGAAACGTCGTCACCAGTTGGGCGATGACCGCCGACAACGGCGTCCGGTAGATCGTTCGCCCGGCCGGCCGTCTCAGCCCCAGCAGGTTGAGCAGATCGTTGCCGCCGATACGCAGCGACAGCACACGCTCGCGATAGACGGGCGCCATCAACTCGCGCCGCAGGGCCGCCATCTCGTGTGGATCAAACGCCTCGACTGTTTCCAGAGTCAGCATCACCTCGAATGGATGCGCCGACACGAACGCCGGCCGGAACTGGTCGAGATTGTGCCGCGTCACCTTGGGCAGGACAAAGCCGTTCAGCCGTTCAACACCCTCCAGCCGCAGCAGCGCTTCGAGGATCAGTGGATTGCGAACGCGGATAAAGCGGAGCAGCCCTGGCACGACTTCCAGATGCCGCAGCAGGTCCCGAACATTCTCGAGAGCACGCCGCAGTTCGTCGGCCCGGACGGCATCCTCGGTGCAAAAGATGACCGAACGCAACGCCGGATACTTGCGTCGATTGGCGATGAGGACGAGATCGTCGCGCGTGGCCGGGACATACAGCGACGCGCCGAGCTGAAGGAAGCGGCTCATGCCTCCACCTCCCGGATCAGCGCCGCCGCCAGGTAGGGCAACTCCGGCTCGACCGCGACGAGGACGCTCTTCTCGTCGGCCAGTACGCGCAGATGTTCGACGTCAGGATGGTCCCGGTCGCGGAGCAGCAAGCGATCCGGCACGCGCCGCAACAGCACGCGCGTCGCTTCGCCGATGCCCGGCTTGATGTGATTCACGTCACGCACTCCGAACCGCTGCTGCACATCCTGCAAAAAGCTGGCATTCCGCTGCCGTAACTGCTGCCGTAGTTCCGCCGTCACGCCAGGATTCACCGAAGCGCCCAGCCTCTCAACTGCGCTCATCATCGTGTCAATAAACCAGCGCGACAAGTCATGGTTCTGCAACTCTTCATGGTAGACGCAGCCATGAAAGTCGCCCGTTCCGATGACGTCGCTGTTAAGGATCGATCGGCTCACAAGTCCACTGATAGTACAGCCAAGCACGCTTGAAGGGATCAGATAATCCGCCGCCGTCGCCGCCCGGGCCGCCGCGCCGCACAGGTCCGCGACGACGAACAGGCCCGGATTGAGTGACTCTCTTTCTCGTTCGTTGAATTGCGTAATGGATTGCGACAATTCTCGCGCGATCACTCCCTTGCCCGTCCAGCCATCGACGAAGACGATCGACGCCGCCTCGTGCCGTGCCAGGATATGCCGCAGGGCCACTTCGTCGATGCCGCGATCGCGGATGATCGAGATCGAGTAGTGCGTGACAGTCCGGTCGAACCGCTGCCGGAGGATGCGCGTGAGCAGGACGCCGATGGGAGTACCGGCGCGGGCCAGCGACACCAGGGCGATAGGACCGGACCGGCGGCGAACGAGGAGGGCGGCGAGGTCGAGGAGATGGCTGGCAAAGCGCGATTTCTGCCGTTCGAGCGCCTGATGAAAGACGCGCAGATAGAGCGGCGAGGGCAGCCGTTCGGGGCCGATCATCTCGCTGTAGTGCTTGCGGCCCGACTGGATGAGGCGTTCCTTCTCCGCGACCGCCGTTGGCGCCAGGCTCACTCTCTTGAGCAGAAAGATGACGTCATCGGGGAGGTAACTGCCGCTGAACATCAGGCATCACTCACGGTGCATCGTTCGATCAGGCGCTGTCCCAGTTGCGAGTGCCGCGGCAGCAGGGCGAAGTCGCACACGCCGAGAAACGCCGCATCGCTGAGACTGTCGCCGACGCCGATCGTCAGGGTCGGCTCGGGGTCCAGGTGATGCTGGATAACGTACTCAACCGCCTTCTCCTTGCCGAGGAAACGCGGCACGATGGACAGGTTATTGTCGTTATCGTGCAGAGAGAATCGCTCCGGATCGAGGTCGGCCAGCGCCTCGCGGCGGATCCGGGCCAGGGCATCGAGGTTGCCGTCAGGGTGTTTCATGACCACATACAGCGGCATGTCGAGATCGCCGATGATGCGGACACTCACGCCAAGACGATTGACCTCGATGAACTCCTGCAACCTCTGCTGCCAGCGTTCCAGGTGGGGGGCAATGGCGTGCGTTTGCGGGCGGATAATGGCGTCCCAGTTGGGATCGGCCGCGCCATCCGGCAGGAGGATGACGCCGCCGAAGTCGAGGATGGCGAGCGAGGTGAAGGGCAAGCGAACCCGGCGAAAGGCGTCGAGGTTGCGCGCGGTTGTGGGGATGATGTCGGCCGTTGCGCAGAGCGTCTCGAACAGGCGAACCTGGCGCGGCGTCATGAACGACAGCGGCGTGCCATCGCGGCGAAAGGCGGCGGGGGCGAGTCCTTCTCCTGGCGGACACTTGGGCCGCGTCTGAAAGAGTGTGCCATCGAGATCGAGAAAAACGTGGACTCGCATTCTGCCGCTGTCCCTTGCTGTCAATCATTCTGTGGCCGCAGTTGTGCCGAACGGACCCCGAGGCGAGCGGCGAAGCGGGCCTTCTGCGCGGTCGATAGCTCATCCGTGAACCGCTTCTTGGTCGCCTCGATCCAGCGCACCTTGCGTTTGCCGTAGTCCGTCACCACTCGCGTCAGCACTGGCCCCTGATGTTCGAGCGCGCCGTTGATGACCGGCTCCAGGTCGGCACACGAGTTGATCTCGAAATACGTCAGTCCCATCGCCTTGGCCAGCGCCTCATAATCGATCCGCGCCAGGACGGTCGCCGTCGTCCGCCGGTATGCGGCCTGTTGCAGGACTTGCATGTAATGATACGCCTGATCGTCCAGCACGAAGAACTTGACCGGCAGACAGGCCCGCGCCGCCGTCGAGAGTTCCATGGCCGACATCATCAAACAGCCATCGCCGGTGATCGTCACCACTTGCCGGCCGGGATGAGCCTTCTGGGCACCGAGCGAGGCGGGGATCGACCAGCCCATCGACTGATTGTCGGTCGGATTGAAGTACGTTCGCGGCTGATAGACCGGGAACGCCTCGGCTGCCAGATGCTCCGTCAGCGTCACATCGACAAACACCAGCGCGTCCGGCCTGGTGCAGCGGCGCAGGGCCTGGACGAACGCCATCGGATCGGTGCCGCAGCGGGCGCACAGCTTAGCATGACAGGCATCGTCGGCAGCCTTGAGCTTGCGAATCCGCCCTTGCAGCCCATTGTCGCAGGGCCGCCTCAGGTCGCAGGCGTGTTCGAGCAGTTTCGAGAGAAACACTCCCGCATCGGCATTGACGCAGACGTCGGCCTCGACGCTCTGGCCCAGGTTCTTCGGATTGATATCGACGTGAATGAGCTGGCGGCGTTTGGGGATCGAGTAGAAGCCGGTCGCCACTTCACTGAAGCGCACACCGATGGCCAGGACGACATCGACGGCCTTGAAAGCCTCTTCCGCCGTCGCCGTCCCCTGTGGCCCGTAACCCCAGCCGACCGCGAGCGGATGCTTGTCGTCGATGACGCCCTTGCCGGAGACGCTGGTCGCGACGGGAGCATTCAGCATCTCGGCGGCCTCGACCAGCGTCTGGCCATAGTCCATGCAGCCCTGTCCGGCATAGATGCCCACTCGTCCCTGGCACGCCAGCACGGCCAGGGCGCGGTGGAAGGCATCGTCATCGAGTGGCAGAGCGCACTCCTCCAGCGGCGGCGAATCGTAGTGGCACGTTTTGATCAGATAGTTGTACGGCACGACGACAGCGGCTGGTCCCGGTTCGCCGCTGCGCGCGAGGCAGAACGCCTTGCGGACGGCGTCGGGAATCTCGGCCTCGTGTTTGACCTCGAAGACGCCCTTGGTCACGGGCCGGAGCAGTTCGGCTTGTGGCAGTTCGTGGACCTGGAACGGCCGATACTTCTCGCCCCTGGCCACATCGCCGACGATGGCGACGACCGGCACGCTATCGAGCAGGGCTTCTCCAAGCCCGGAGAGCGAGTTGGTCACGCCCGGTCCGGGAACGACACACAAAACGCCTGGCTGGCCGGTGCTGCGCGCGTAGCCATCCGCCATGCCGGCAGCGGAGAACTCATGGGTGCAGAGCAAGTAGTCGAGGCCGCGCGACTTGAAGGCGTCCCACAGCTCATTTTCCTGGGCGCCGGGGATCCCGAAGACGCAGCGCGTTCCCTCGGCTTTTAGGGTTTCGACGAGCGCTTCGGCGCCGCTGAGTTTGCCGCGCACCCAGCCGGAGGGGACGCGCCGGAGAGTGCGAGCGGAGACGGTGCCGGGCAAGGCCGCCAGGCTGGCGAGGGCGAAAGTCTTGAGGGCCGTCCGCCGCGACATGGGCTGATCCATGACGTTGTCTCCGTGAAAGCGCTTCGGGAGCATCCTTGTTTCGTCATGATCGGCCTATCGGGCTGTCGTGTTGAAGGGGAACGAGTCAGGCGGCGCGTGAATGCGGGAGAGGATCGTTCACAATCCTCCTATCCCGCACAACAGTCACTGCTCGGGTAGGCTTTCTGTCCTGGTACGCCAACCACCGTGGCGTACCAGGAAACTCGACGCAAGTGGCTACCTGTCAAACGATTTATGACACGCCACCGCGCCGGGTACGCCACGCGCGCGCACGCCACGGAGCGACCCATGTTGATTGCCTTGAACTCGGCCATTTCGTCCGTTATGCTGATATGAGCATTCATTTCACACACCCGCTCCACACCCCGGCTTTGTAAGGAAACGCCGATTTTCGGTTGCGTTACATTTCATTTCAGCCGTTTCGTTTCAACTGGGCAAATCGGCCCTCACGGATAAGGACTTACGTCGCGCCGAGGCCCTATTTCGTTTCATTTCAGCCGATTTCGTTTCAAAACGGCGTTTCCTTACAAAGCCCCACACCCCCCGGAACGAGGGGCGCCCGTCCACCGTGCAACCATCACGGCGGCAATGAGGTGGCGAACAAGACGAACCTTTTTGCGATCCAGCCACTCGAACAGGTCTTGAAAATAAGAAAATTCCAATGTACAATGTATTTGTTGTACGTTCCCAACTTCTATGTGATGAGGTTACGATGCGAGCAGCCCCTGGCGCCCAATTGCCCGTCGATGACATTTTCGGGCGTGATTCCTTCATCGTCAGTTTATGGCACGTTTTGGAAGGGAATAGCGTTCGCATGGAGGCCGAGCGACGGATCGGGAAGACCAGTATCCTTCACAAGATGGCGGCGGAATCACCCACCGACTGGGAGACCGTGTCCCTCGACCTTGAGGGAGTACACTCAGCCGCCGAGTTTGCTGAAATGGTCTGCGGGCGCGTGCATGACCGCCTCAGCGGGTGGAAAAAGCATGGGCGGCGGTTCCTGAGTTTCTTGGGATTGGCCGGCGCCCACATCGGGCCAATCAAGTTTCCCGAGAAGAAGCACCAACCAGACGGCTACTGGAAGACGCTCCTGATCGGTGCCATTGAGGATCTGGTCGAACAACAGGCGGGCGCGGGAAAAAGGGTGGTATTCCTCTTCGACGAAATGCCGTGGATGCTATCCGCCATCGCCGATCCCAAGCGAGATGGCGAGCAAACGGCGATGGAAGTCCTCGACGTGCTCCGGAGTCTGCGCCAGTCGCCAACCACCGGGCAGGGATTCCGGATGGTGTTATGCGGATCGATCGGACTCCACCACG
>JBBSDR010000435.1:0-6114 GCA_038240465.1 Gemmatales bacterium | reverse complement strand
GTCTACGCTTCGCAGCCTGGATCGCTCCAGGACCACGCAAGACTCGTTTCCGGCTGCTGGCCAGCTCTACCGGACGGGATTCGGACCCGCAGGGTTCCAACGGAAGGTTTCCGAGTCGTACTCGTTACATCTCATCCCCCTTCCCCAGGCTTCGCCTGGCGCAATGACCCCTTTTCCTGGCCTTTTCCTGGCCTCCTGTCCTGGGTGGGGTGCTGGAACGAAATATAAGGACTTACGTCAAACCGCCTGGCGAAAAATAAGGACTTACGTCGATTCCAGCCCGTACGACAGTGCCATTCGGGTCTGTCCCCTTTTCCGCGCCTGTCCCCTTTTCCGCGCCGACTTTTCCGCGCCGAACAGTGCCATTCGGGTCTGTCCCCTTTTCCGCGCTCAACAAATACGGTGTCTTTTCGGCGCTGGTTTCCCTTTCCGCGCTACTTTTTTGGTTCCGGTTTCAGCGGTTTGGGAGCGGGCAGGGTGATGGCCTTGTCCGTAACGAGGACATCGACGTAACTGAGGAGGGCATCGAGCGGCTTGGGCACCTTGAAGTCCTTCGGATTGCGTCGCTCATACGGCTTGGGGACCGGCTTGACGCCAACCTCGAAATAGAGGGGACTGGCTTTCGTCCCCTCGGCGGGTTCGGTGAAGGCGAAGGTGCGGTCCGTGTCGGCGTCGGTAATGAGAGCGCGGATGGGCGATGCCTCTTCGTCCCACATTACCTCGACCTTCCGTTTGTCTCCGGCAGGGGCTTTGTAGAGCTTGCCGGACTCGGTGACAAACCAGAAGTCGCGATCACGGATATACGTCATGAACGGCTCACGGAAGGGCACAGCGAACTTCTCTTCCTCGGCGTCTGCCCACCTCGTCTTCCACCTGTGGTAGTAATCATCGTCCCGCTCGGCGCTGCCGCGCCACACACGCATCACATTGTCTTCACAAAAAAAGAGATCCACCTTCGTGGACGCAGTGGGGACGACATCGCCATACAGGCCATACGCTGGGACGGGGGGGGCATTATGCGGCATAGCCCGGCCTGGCGGAGGTTGGCGGCGCTCTCGGCGGAGTCGCTCCCAGGTGGCATCCCCCAACGGTCCGAGGCCCCACTCCTGAGCATAGGTGTCGTAAGCGGTCTTTGGATAGCGGCTGCGATACTGGGCCACGCGATCCTTGTTGCCCTTATCGAAGAGAGGCAAGTCTGCCAGGGGCATCCGACGCAATGAGAGCGCCTCGTCCCCTGGCAGCGAGCCCATCCCCCAGAAACATCCCTGGGAAAACCGCCAGCGGTACGGCGAACAGGTCAGAGAATCCTGGTTGAATTCATAGCTCTGCGTCTGCTCGCGGTTCCCAGGGCCGAGGGGGAATGGCGCCTGGTGAAGGAGGATCGGGCGACGATACCCGGCGTTCTTGCCAAAGTATTTTTCCACGGCGAAAGCGGAACCCTTGTGGACCGTTCCCAGAAGAAGATTCAAGGTGGGAACGTAAGGGGAACGTGGCATTGGCTCACCGAGCCTACCCATCCCTGAAACTCGGTTGAGAGCTTGCTTCGCGGAGGCTGGCCCTGGTTGAGAGGTCTGGGCAAGTACGGTCGAAGAGATCACACAGAGAACGCAACAGGATCGCCAGAGGATGAGTTGCATGGAGGTGCCTTTCATGGCAGGCGAGGAAAGTATGGGAAGTCAAGGAAGTCGTACGCGAGTTCCAGTTGGCCTGGGATCGCTTTCCGAATCGTCAGTGTGTAGCCAGTGGCCGTTTCCAGGAATTTGCCGAAACCGAAGACGGCCTGATCCTGAAACTTGAGCAGCGTTGTTCTCGCATCGAACCCGGAATAAATGACACCATAGCTGGGATCGTACAACTGTGTTCCGCCGTATGGCCCGCCTTGAAACAGGACCATGACATGGTCGTTAAAGATAGCGGGCGGGGTCTGATTGTTCTGACCCGGTTTCACCAGTGCCGGGACGAGTCTCAACTGAGGTTTGCCGTCCCAGGCATAGTCCCATTCACCTCCAATTTCCTTGTACCCCCTTCCTTTCATCTTATTCGTGAAGGGTCCAGCCGGATCTACGCCCACATTCGCTTTGAACCCTTGCATCACGAGGGCCTGTGGGCTTTTAGAGACTTCATGAACTCGGGCCAGTCGCACCGTGGGGAAACCCTTGCTCCCTGGAAGTCCTTGGGCATAGATAGAGGTCAGGAACAATTCCGACCACGCCGTACACTGACCATCTTGGTAGGCTAAGAGAGCCTCCGCCGCCTGAGGAACGGCGGGTTCCCCGGGTTGAGCCATTGGAGTTGTAATGGGGAAATCGAGGGGTGCTGCGCCCCAGAGGGGGCGCTTTCCTTTAAGAGGATCCTCGCCGGTTCGATCCCACCTGTCCCAATAGGTTAATTCCGCCTTATCCTCGGCCCGATACGCCGTGCGCGTTGCGAATACTCCGGCCCACATCTTGTTGAAAACCCCCATCGCGGTCGTTTGCCCCGCGCCCAATCGGCACCCATAATCAACAAAGGTTTGATAGAGAAACATCTTGGGCTGACCCAACCTGTCGAACAGGGCATTTGTGTTGCGAAGGAAGGTTGTTGAGTTCGGCTCGCCGAAAGTCACATAGATGAGGTGTGAACTCTTGCCAGCAGATTTGAACGCTGTCTGGCCAGCCGGCTTGTAGAACCAGTCGATGATCAGGTTGTCATAACAGTTCACCTCCTTGAACTTGACAGTTGAGACAACGTCCTTGAGAGTGATCGTCCTCGTCCCAGTCCCAGCCTGCACTTGTGCCATCACAGGTTTAATAACCCCAAGTGGGACAGCGTTCGACCTTTTGCTTGCGTAGATCACACCCTCTATTGTCACCTGTCCCGTCAGATTGGTGTCCGGGACATTGAAGACGACCTCCGCCAGTGTGAGCGTCGAGTAGTCTGCCTTCGTGGACGATGTCATCGCGTAAACATAGGGAACCGGACTCTTTAGCCGTTTATGTTGCGCGTCCGTGCCCCACTGGGCCACGGGGTATGCCTCTGGTTGGCCCTTCCCTAATCCGGCCTGGGCTAGCGTGTCATGGTACGGGATGGAGAACCCGCCACCAAATTGGATGCTGGAAACTGCGACGGTGCTACTTGCCGGAGGCGATTCACTCTTGTCCGTTGGGAGAACAGGCGCAGCCGTAGGGAGGGCAACAAGTGCCACGGGAGCGATCAAGTTCTGCGGAAGCGCCTTCGGTAATCCGAGACTGTTCGCAACGACCGTCCAGGCAATATCCTTGACAGCGCGGTAAACGCCATCTGTCGCCAGGATCCGGACGGTCCAACTGCCGGCTGCCGAAACATTGCTCGGGATCGTTCCTGTTAACACCCGGCTGACGATGCTCAAGGGGAAGGGACTGCGAAGGACCTGCATGGTGACACTGCTGCCGATTGCACTCGTCGCCACGATCGGCACACCGATCGAATCGCCTGTACTCGCCCTCTGGTCCGCTACGTCCGGGATGCTGACGGGGCTGGTCACGGTCCACAGGAACGATTCCGTGACCGTGGACGTGCCATTGCTAACAGTCACACCGACGGTGTACGGACCTTGATCTGCTGCGCCTGCGGCAATCGTGCCGCTGATGGCCCCACTGCTACTGAGTGCCAAGCCTGTGGGCAAGCCGACCGCGGAGTAGCGCAAGGTGCCGCTACCTGTCGCGCTGATTGTCGGTGATGGGCTGCTCCCTTCAAGGCTCTCCTGATCCTTCGGGACGGTTAATGTGAGCGGGTTGTTCACGGCCCAGGTGAACGTCTGGCGCGCACTGTAAGTGCCATCCGCAGCCGTCACCGTAACCAGGTAACTGCCGTTGACGGCGTCGCCCAGGGCGACCGTGCCGGTGATCTCGCCGGTGTTGGAGTTGATGCTCAGGCCAGGAGGCAGACCGACTGCCGAGTATTTCAGCGTCCCACTGGCGTCATTGGCAATGATGCTCAGCGTAAGACCCGTTCCCTCGGTCGTCGTCCGGTCCGTCGGAAGGGTGATGGTGACGGGACTGGTGATCGTCCAGGTGAAGGTGCGCAGGGAGTAGCTCGTGCCATTGCTGGCAATCACCGCCACACTATAAGGTCCGGATTGCGCCGCGTCCAGGGCAACGGTCCCCGTAATGTCTCCCGTACTCGGATCGATCTTCAAACCGGCAGGAAGACCATCGGCGAAGTAGGTCAGCGTGCCGCTGCCGCCATTGCTGGCCGTGATCGCCACGGTGGGGCTGGACCCCTCGGTGCTGCTCCGATTGCTCGGCTGGGTCATCGTCACCGTCCCCGCCGCACTGACCGTCCAGACAAAGGTGTCACTGACGCTGGACGTGCCGTCCTCAACCGTGATCGTCGGGTAGAAGGTGCCGATGGCTGTGGCGCTGGAACTGATGGTCCCCGAGATGATGCCCGTGCCAGTGTCGATGGACAGGCCGCCCGGCAAGCCGCTGGCCGCATAGCTCAAGGGGCTGCTGCCACCCGTGGCCTGGACCGTCAAGTTGAGCGCATCGCCCACGAAGCCGAGCCGGTCGCTGGGAGTGGTGAGCGACACAGGGCTGGTCACGTTCCACTGGAAGCTCATGCTGCTGCTGGAAGTGCCGTCGCTGACAACGATCGTCGAGGAGTACGATCCGAAGAGAGAAGCGCCGCTGGCGATCGTCCCGGAGATGATACCCGTCGCCGCATCAATGGACAGGCCGGCCGGCAAGCCCAGGGCCGCAAAGGTGGGCGAGCTGCTGTTCGTATCGATGGCGGTGATGGTCAGGGTCAGGCCGATCCCCTCGCTGCTGTTCTGACCCCCGGGAGAGGTGATGGTAATCGGACTGTTGATCGTCCAGTTGAAGCGCTGGCGGGCGCTGTAGGTGCCGTCGCTGGCGATGATCGTCACATCGTAAGGCCCCTGCGCGGCTGCGCCGCGGGCCACGGTGCCGGAGATCTCGCCGTTGCCGGGATTGATCTTCAGCCCGGTGGGCAGACCCATTGCTGCGTAGGACAGTGAGCCGCTGCTATCCGTGCCGGTGATCGGCAGCGTCCAGGCGCTGCCCTCGTTGCTCGTTTGATCGTCGGGCGCGATGAGTCTGATAGGAGAGTTCACGGTCCACAGGAACGTCCGGCTGGCGCTGGCGGTGCCGTCGCCGGCCAGGATGGTCACGGTATACGGGCCATTCGCGGCTGCGCCCGGAGAGACGGTGCCGGAGATGGTCCCGGTGCCGGTGTTGATCATCAAACCGGGAGGCAACCCGAAAGCGACATAGCCGAGCGAGCCGCTGCCGGTGTTGTTGGCAGTGATGAGCAGCGTGACCGCAGTATTCTCATTGCTGGGCCGATCGCCCGGGTCGGTCATTGTGACCGCGCCGGCAGCATGGACCGTCCAGGAGAAAGCCTGGCTGACGTGGTTGACACTGTCGGCGGCTTCCACCGTCACCTGATAAGGCATCCCTGAACCCGCGTTGTTGGCAATCGTGCCAAAGATCAGGCCGGTGAACGGATTGATGTACAGGCCGGCGGGCAGACCCGACGCGGTGTACATGAGGGTGCCGCTGTTGGGGTCGTCCGCCTGGACGAAGAAGGCCACCTCGTCGCCGGCGGTGCTGCTCAGGTTGCCGGGACTCGTGATGCTGAGGGGGCTGGCCTGGCTGACATACCACAGGAAGGTATCGATGGCGGTATGGGTGCCGTCGGTGACAGTGAGGGTGACGTTATACGGGCCACTGGCCGAGGCGTTGCTGCCGATGGTGCCGGACAGCACGCCGGTGCTGGAGTTGATCGACAGGCCGGCAGGCAGACCCGTTGCGGAGTAACTCAGCGTGCCACTGGCGGTGTTGTCCGCCTGAATCTGGAGACCAATAATGTCGCCGTCGCCGTTCGCTTGCAACCCGGGATCGGTGATCGAGACGGTGCTGCTGACGCTCCAGCCGAAGGCGACGCTGTTGCTGGACGTGCCGTCGCCGGCCGTGATGATGGTCTGCCACGAGCCGCCCGCAGTGAGCGTCCCGGAAATATGGCCGGTGCTGGAGTTGATCGACAGACCAGGCGGCAAGCCGGTTGCGGAGTAGCTCAGGGCGCTGCCAGTCTTCGTGTCCGTCGCCGTGATGTTCAGAGAGACCGTGTCGCCCT
>JBBSDR010000434.1:0-6119 GCA_038240465.1 Gemmatales bacterium | reverse complement strand
GTGAGACTGCCAACGACGAGGACGGCTTCTTTCGGCCGACGTTCCTGCGCCTGGACCAGCGTCCCGAGGTGATTCGTCTTGGCCCCGGGCTGCTGCCGCTGTTCGGCCGGCCCCAGGACTATTACCAGAAACGCCAGCTTTATCCGATTGCCCGCGAGGCGCGTTCCGAGTCGATTCCCGAGAAGGTCGAACGTCTCGATGCGCTTTCGCTGAGCGTGCAGCAGACCGGCGCGGACCCGACCTCATTCCAGCTTCGCCGCGAAGGCAGCACCTGGCGGCTGAGCAGCCCGTCGGTCGAACGCCTTGATCCGGACAAGCTGGCCGCACTGCGCGAAGCGGTCGCGGACCTGTGGGCGGAGCGCTTCGTGACCTTGACGCCTGGCGAAATCGCCGTCATGCTCAACGCGCCCTCGCTGACCGGAGCGGGACCGGCGGCGCTCCTGACCTGGGCCACTCTCGCTCCCTCGCGCGAGGCTTTCCTGTCCCATACCGGACTCGCGAAACCGGAGCGCACGCTGAAGGTCACGCATGCCAACGGCTCCGCAACGCTGCTGATCGGGGGCATCGCCGGGACGAAGACGAAGACGAAACTGCCGCCGCCCAATCCGCTCGGCCAGCCGATGCCGCCCATCGTCACGACCGAGGAATTGCGTTACGCCCGGATCGAGAACAACGATCAGGTCTTCGAGATCAAGGCCGACAAGCTCAAGGACATCTTCGTCCCTGTCTCCAGTCTGCGCGACACCCGGCTGGCGCGCTTCGAGACGAAAGACGCTCGCCGCATCGAGGTGACCCAGGGTACGGCAAAGACGGCCGTGCTGTTCCGCGATGAGAAGGACGACAAACTCTGGCGCGTCGAGGTGCCTGGCGAGGGCAGCAAGCTCTCGAGCATGGAGGCCAAGGAGGACAAGGTCAACGAACTGCTCACCAGTCTTTCCGGCCTGAGCGCCCAGGACAAGGACACCGATCTTCCCGGCTTCGCCGCTGGACTCGCCGGACTCGGCGCCACCTCTGCCGCTTTCCTTAATGCACCCACCGCTCTCTATCCCGGCAGCCTGCGCGGCCAGGCGAGCGCGGACGCTTTCCGCAAGCCGCTCGCCATCGTCAAGCTGACTCTCAGCGAGGGCAAGGACGAGAAGGAAAAGAAGTCGCGCGAGATCACGCTCACCATTGGCGAGCAGGACGCCGTCAACAAACTGCTGCGCGTCAAGGTCGATGATTGGCCAAGGATCGAACTGGCCGACGAGACGGCGCTGCCGTTGATCAAGCGACCGGCCCTGGCCTATCGCGGCAAGCTGTTCGACTTCGCTCTCGGCGACGTCAAGCAACTGATTGTCGATCAAGATGGCAAGAAGATCGCCCTTGCTCAAGGACAGAACCGATGGCGGTTGACTGCGCCTGCCGAGGCCGACGCTGACGAAACTGGAGCCGATCGAATACGTCACCGAGGACCCCTCCGCCGCGGACCTCGACACCAAGTATGGCCTGGACAAAGCGCCGCTGGCCGTCACGATCCAGACGGGCGGCCAGACGAAGACGCTGCGGCTGGGCAAGAAACGCGACGACAAGCCGGAATACTATGCGCGTATCGATGGCAGTCCGAGTGTCTTCGCCATCCCCGCCGATCTGCAGTTCAGCCTCAAGGCCGACTCGCTTTCCTATCTGCCGGCGCAGTTGTGGTCCGTCGAGGCGGCGAAGGTGCAGACTGTTCGGGTCGAGAAGGCCGGAGCCGAGCCGTTCGAGCTGGAGCGGCAGAGCGGAGGCTGGAAGCTGTCGAAACCGATCAGCACGGCCGCTTCCGATGAGGCAGTCCGGGCGCTGCTTGACATTGTGGCCGCCCCTCATGCCGACCACTACGAGGCCCACGAAGTGAAGGGCCCGGCGAAGTATGGCTTCGACAAGCCGGCCCTCAAGGTGAAGCTGACCATGAGCCAGGACAGCGGGCCGGCTCACGAGTTGATCGTCGGCAAGACAGTCAGCAAGGACAGCACCGACCGCTACGCCCGGACCTCCGATAACTCCGCCGTCAGCGTCCTGCGCGGCGACGTGATCGACAGCTTTGATCGCGGCAGTCTCGACCTGATCGACAGGCAGTTGCTGAACGTGGCCCTCGATCGTGTTCAGAGCGTCGAGAGCGAGGGGGGCGAGGGGGGCGAGGGGGGCGGTGTGAAGTTCGTGCTGAAGCCCGCCGAGGGAAACTGGAAGGTGACGGCTGGCCCCGGCGCTCCTTATGTGGCCGATGAGAACGTGATCGGCGCTCTTCGCGGCGTTCTCTTCAATCTGAGCGCGGATCGTTATGTCGCCTCGGGCAGCGATCTCGATCTGCCGAAGTACGGACTCGACAAACCAGCGCGGACCGTGACTTTGACGGTCCCCGACGGTCCGGACAAGACCAGGCAGCGTGTGCTGGCCATCGGCGGCGAGGTCATGGGCAGTCCGGGGCGGCGCTACGTTCGTCTCGACCAGGTGCCGGGGGTGGCAGTCCTCGGCAAGGAGGCGGCCCACGCCCTGACGCGGACGGCCCTGGACTACGTCGATCATCGCATGCTGAAGCTGGCCATCGACAAGGTGACCGGCGTCCTGCGCGTGCAGGGAACGGAGACCCTGGAACTCGCGAAACAGGACGATGAATGGCAGATCCTCAAGCCGCAAGCGCAGCGCGCCGAGGACAGGGCAGTCGAGAACTTGCTCAAGATGCTGGCCGACCTCCGCGCGTCGAGTGTGGCCGAGTATCCGCTCAAGGACGCCAAGAAGTATGGACTCGACACCTCATCGCTGACCCTGACGCTGAAACTGACCGGACCCGACGGTAAGCCAACTTCGCATGTCCTGTCGCTGGGAAGCGAGGCCACGGAAAAGGCGGGTGATCGCTATGCGAAGATCGACGCGACGTCCGCGGTCTTCGTGCTGCCGGCTGTGGTGGTCAAGGCGCTGGAGGCGACGCCGCTGACGTTCCGGACCCGGCTGCTGGCTCAGTTCAACGATGCGGACAAGATCCTGCTGGAGCGCGGCCCACGCCAGGCGACATTTGGCCGCGATGCGGGTTCGTGGACCATGACCGCTCCGGCGAAGGCCAAGATCGACAACGACCGCATGGAAGAGTTCCTCAGCAAGGCGGCGAAACTGGAGGCGGATGCGTTTGTGGCCGAGAAGCCCGATGACCTGAAGCCCTATGGCCTGGACAAGCCGGCAGCACGCTGGCGCTTTCAGGCAGACGGCAAGGACGCGCTCGATCTGCTGATCGGCAAACTGGACATCTCGGGCAAGCGTGCCTATGCGAAACTGGGCAACGGCACATTGGTCTTCCTGCTCGGGCCGGTGATGACGAAGGCGGTCCTGAGCGAGTTCCGCGAGCAGGCGATCTGGAGCATGCCGCCCATCGACGCCGCCCAGGCCGACACGCTGAAGCTGACGCGCGGCGGCAAGACGGTGGTCCTCAAGAAGACGGGGACGGTCTGGAACGTCGAGGGCAAGCCGGAAACGCCGCTGTCGATCGATACGGTCAACGATACGGTCGCGGCCCTGGCAGGTCTCAAACTGGAGCGTTACGCGGTGGATAAGGACGCGGACAAAAAGTTGTTCGGCCTCGATCCGCCCGAGCTGGTCATCGAGGCGGAGGCAGGCGAGAAGAAGGTGACGCTGCACATTGGCCGATTCGAGGGTGACTCGAAGCGCGCTTACGCTGCCGTACCGGAAAAGGATCGCAGCGACGTGCTGGTGCTGTCGGAGAGCGACACGGCGCGGTTGACGCGCGACCTCGCCGCGCTGGCGAAACCGCTGCCGAAGAAGTCGAAGGAGTGACAGGAAATCCCGTTTCCCGACTTTCGCTGGGGACATCTCTTCGCGGTTCGGTGATGCTGGTTGTGAATTGCTTTTCACATGGAGGGATTGCGATGACCGCTGCGCGGCTGCTGGCCGCCGTGCTGGCGGCTCCCGTGCCTACTCCGGGATGCAGGCCCGAGGAGCAAGCCGCGTTTGACCGGCCGCTGCTTCCAGGTTGAATCGCGCAATGTCATACGGATCGGGTACGGTGCAGAGTGGGATATTCGACGGAGCGAGGCCGAGCATGGGAGAGACTCCCAATGGGGAGAGAACGCCCCCCAACAATCAATCGCAGAGTAACACTCGCCATACCGAATGCAAAACAATTTTCCAGAATTCCCATTATCGCGCTCGCCGGATCGATTCCGCCGCCTCCCCCGTCAGCCGGGCTGTCTCATCTCCCCTGGCCAGTTCGCCCAGCAGTTCTTTTGCTTCCGAAGTGCCGATCGCTTCAAGGACCTGGACGGCGCGCAAGGCGCGCATCTCCTCGCTGTCGAGGCCCGTGCGTGAGTACCTGGCCAGGAACTGTTCCACGCGCTTTTTTACCTCTTCGGAGACGCCCTTCTTCAGACGAGCCTGCACTCGCGAAACGGCCCCCATGCCCAGCGCATCCAACTCCCGGCTCGCCGCTTCTCGATCCTTGAACTTGTCCGCGTCCAGCTGGCGCACGATGCGATCCAACTCCGCTTCGGACACTTTTGACACTGACGGAAGCCGCTTGCGGATGAACGCGACGGCTCCTGATCCGGCCAGCTTCGTCATCGCCGGCCAGGCCTGAGTTGGGTTCGAGTCACGCAGACTCGCCCAACAAGCGGCTAGCTCGCGCTCCGACAGTAGTGCGCCGCCGCGCGACAGGCCGACGTCCCAGACAAGGGCCGTATCGCCAGTCGTGACGAGCCGGCCATCCGGCAGAAAACCAAGTCCGGACTGATAGCGGCCTTCCCTCGGCAAGGTCGCGCGAAGTCTTCCCGTGTACATCTCGTACAGCATGACTCCTTCGCTGGAACTTTCGAGGACGGCCAACGTTCGCCGGTCGGGCGAGAGGGCCACCCCCGCAAGCCAGCGCAAGTCCCTCGTGTGGCCTTCGGGAAATGACAGTGTCGCGATTACTTCTTGCGAAATAGCGTTTCGGAGTTGGGTTTTCTCCTGAAGCAGCAGCCTGGACCGGGAAGGAATCAATACCGCGCTGGTGAAGGCTTCCTTTTCAACTCGTTCGAGCAGTTTCCCGGCGTTCAGGTCCCAGCGTTCGACCACGGGATGATCCGGAACCCGCTGCCTCTGCATCTGTTCCTCGGGGTTGGCGTAATGCATCACGGCCACGAACTGTGTTCCCTCCGGGCCGAAGGCACTGGCCACACAGCGACTCAGGACGAGATTGCCCGGCGGCTGCAGCAGGACCCTCTTGCGCAATTCCCCGCCAGGCCAGGACCACACTTGAAAGTCATTCCGCTTCGGTCCGATCGAGACGACGGATTTTCCGTCGGGCGATACCGCGATCACCACGTCTTCCTTGGCTTCGCCGAGTTTCCCGGGCAGTGGATGCGTCTTGCCGGTGGCCGGGTCGATCAGCAGCGCCGGTCCTGTTTCTCCCCAGCGATCCTCCTGGACGATGACTGCATCCGGCGTGACGAGTTTCACCTTCACCGCCTGCGGGAATGGTGTCCGCCAGACTTCTTTTCCCGTCGCCGGTTCCCAGGCGCGGACGTTCAGATCCGCGCCGGCGGACACGATTCGCTTGCCATCGGGAGTGATAACGAATGAAGTCACTGCTCCCCGATGGCCCGGCAACGGACAGGCATCAGCGCCGGTTTCCGCGTCCCAGATACGCACGACGCCGTAGCCGACCTGGGCGACGTGCTTGCCGTCGGCGCTGAAACGCGACACGCCGCCAAGGCGCGGCATCGGCTGGGGCGCGAGCTTGCAGACGTCCTTGCCGGTGTCCACGTCAACGATCCGGCCGCCCATTTCTCCGCTCGCGTTTCGATGGATCAGGCTCAAGCGCTTTCCGTCCGCAGTCAGATCCATTCCGCGCCATTCGCCGTTGCTGTGGTGGTAGTAGACCGGCAACTTCGGCAGTTCTCGGATTCGTTTGTCGGCCGGGCCATCCCACAACTCGACGCTTGCGTCCGCGAAGAGGACCACAACGCGCTTACCATCGGCGCTGAGGCAGGTGTCCGGACGGCGCTGATCGCCGCCTGGAGGGACAAATTCCCAGGCCGGCTTGTTCCTGTCCTTCGCGGCGGTCAGATCGAACGCCACGATCTTGTAGGCTTGCTCCTTGGTGGCAGAAACACAAG
>JBBSDR010000433.1:0-6122 GCA_038240465.1 Gemmatales bacterium | reverse complement strand
CGTCGTCGCCGGGCTGCTCGGCAAGGCGGGCGTGGCGGAGGACCGCTTCCCGGATGGCGGACAGCCGAAGCGCGTCGCCGCCGCGGCCGAACGACAGGCGAAGTCCGCCGCCGAGGTCCTGGCCGCCACGGAAAAGCTCAAGGCGGAACTCGTCGCTCTCGACAAGCAGCTCGCCGAGGCCAGGCAGGCATCCGAATTGGCGGCCAAACAGCTTGCCAACTTGAAGCAGTCCCAGGCCTTCACCATCGCCGCTTTGAAATGGGAAGGGCAGCTCAAGGGAATGAACGCCGCCCAGGTCATCGAGCTATTCGTCCGGAGCCGGCAAGACCTGGCCGCCGGGCTGGAGAAGCTCAAGACCGACGAGGCCGCTGCCAAGGCAGCCGCTGCCTCCGCGACGGAAACGCGGGCCAAGCTCGACGGCCTGAAGGACACCTTCCTCCAGCGAGCCGAGGAGCAAGGACAGGCCGAGCAGCAGAAGATCCTCGGCGAACTGCGCAAGGCAGCCGGGCTTGACCGCGTGGCCCGCGATGCTCCACCCATGACGACAACCGAGCCGAAGAAGCCGGAGGGGGACAGGAAGCCCGAGCCGGAGAAGAAAGCCTTGCCTGACACCCGGCCCGAACTGGAGAAGCTGACCGATAATCTCTCCACCTTGCAGCAACTCCTCGCCGCGCGCGTGCGGGTGCTGGAGGAGCGTGAGGAGCGGAAAAAAGAGTTGCTCGCCGCTCTGGACAACCTGGAAAAGAAGACGGCGGCACACAACGCCACCCTGGCCGAGGCCCGCCGGCTCGCCCTGCAACTCCACTCTGCCGCCACCGATCTGAAAAAGCGACTGGGCAAAGGAGAGTTGCAGGGCGACAAGGTCCCCGAGGGCGTGACCGAGGCCCTGCGCGTCGAACTGCGCACCCGGCTCGACGCCGAGGCGGCCGGCGCACTGACCGTCCTCGCCCAGGTCGAGCAGGAGCGCGAACAACTTCGCCGCCTCGACCCCGACGCCGACTCTTTCAAGGCTGCTACCAGCGAATTACTCGACCTGGTCGGCCAGGAACTCGATCTGCTCGCCGACATGAAGAAGCTGGCGGCCGAGTACAGCCGGGCGAAAAAGGATCGCCCGTCGTCCGAGATCAAGCGGCTCGACCAGGTCGCTGCGGATCGGCAGTCGGCCGACGGCTCCGCGGTGGACGTGCTGCTCGGCATCGACTCGTCGAGGACCGCGAAGTCACTCGGCGAACTGCTGGAGGCCTACTATCAGGAGCTGATCGAGATCGAGGACAGGGACGGCAACCTGAAGAGCCAGAAGGAGAAGGTCGAACGGCTCCTCGACTTGACGCGCCGGGAATCGGCCGCGGTGACGAAGGCCCTGCCGCTGCTGGCCAAACAGGGCGGCCGGCTGCTGGCCATCCAGGAAGAGGAAACCGTCCTGACCCACGCCCGGCTCAGACCGGAGCAGGCGGACGAACTTCTCAAGGCGTATCAAACGAAGACCGGCCGGCTGCTGCCGAGGCCTGTGCCGGTGGGGGAGAAGGAGAAGGCGGAGAAAGTGGCCGAGATGGCCGAGGAACTGTTTCGGCTGCAGGCGCGGGTGGAGGCGATCCGGAAGTGGGACGAGGTGCTGGCTGCCAGGCTGGCGCCGGCCGGCATCAAGGCCGAGGCCGGCCACTACCAGGAGGAGTTGGCCCGGTTGAACGCGATCGCCGCGGCCAATACCCGGCGCGTCGCCGCCCTGACCGGGATCGAGTCGCCCGAGCCGGGCCAGGTGACCGGCGGCGAGATCGGCAAGACGCGGCAGGAACAGAGGAAAGCACGCCTTCAGGGGGTGAAGCACATCGCCATCAAGATCGCGATCATTCTGCTGGTTGCGTTTCTGCTGCCTCGCATCCTCGTTCGGCTGCTTCGTCGGGCCTTCGCCGGAGAGAACTCCGGACTGGTGCTGTCGGCGCTGCGCATGTTCCTCAGGGCCGGGGTGAGTGTGACCGCGCTGGCGCTAATCCTGTGGACGCTGGGCTTCGACGTGACCGCGATCCTGGCTGGCCTGGGCATCGGCGGCCTGGCGATCGGCCTGGCGGCGCAGCCGATGATCGCCGACGTGATCGCCGCCATGGTCATCTTCGCCGAGGGGAGGTTCAAGATCGGCGACGTGATCAAGCTCGGCGACGGGGAGCCGGCCAAGGTCACCGGACTGAGCTGGCGTTCGACCCAGTTGCTCAACGCCGACGGTCTGGTCGTCCACGTTCCGAACCGGATGGTGACGGAGAACATGGTGCAGAACCTGACGCGGGCCGGACAGACCTACGACGGCCTGGACGTGACCGTGACGACGGAGCGTGAGGTGAGCAAGGTGCTGGCGGTGATTCATCAGGCGCTGGAGGAGTGTCACTATCTGACGGCCGAGCACGGTGTCTCGGTCAGGGAGTACACGCAAAAGGGAGAGACGAAGGTAGGGCGGTATCGGTTTTCGTGGTTGATCAAGGACTACGACGGGCGGAACAAGGCTCGCGACGAGGTCTTCGCGCGGATCAGCGGGGGCCTGGCCCACGAGGATTTGAAGGGGACCGAGGTCACCCTGGCGTGACGCTCTTGACTCCATCCCGTGAGATCCGAAACGGTGTTCGCAGACATCTGTTGAGGCTTGTTGTCGTCTCTACGATCCTGGTTTGTATCATGGTAGTTCCTGGATTGTCTTCAGGCAGGAGCCGATGTCTTGCATGGCGGCATCCGACAGGTAGCCGATGGTCCGCAGCACGCGCAGTTGTTCAAATGTCACGATGTTAATGCAGGATGCCACGCAGACCTTGTTCAGACCTGATGCGACTTCGACCGCCGGGTCCAGCACCACTTCCGTACCCGGGATACCGTGCCGGGTTCCCGTGATCTGCACAAGGATCGTGTCGTCGATCAGCCCGTTGAGGAAGTCCGCCTGCACCACGACGGCCGGGCGTTTCTTGCTACCGGTCATGTCGCTGTATTGCCAGTCCACCTCGACCACGTCGCCCCTCCTCATGCGTCCTCCCGGATGAGATCGTCGTCGGCCGGATTGTCCCAGGCACGGCCCAGGGGTTTGAGGAACCCGCACACCTTCTCGTAGATCTCCCGCCGAATCAGGAGATACTCCTGCCCCGTGCGGGGATCGACGGCGATGGGCGGCTGCTGCAGGGCATCCAGAGCCGGGAATTGGTCGTCTGTGAGTTCGATCATAATGGCTACCTCCTGTTTGCATCCTACCCGGTTGCGGGTCCAGCAGCCAAGCGATTGTCGAGGAGTCTGTCCGGCAATGGTGAGTGAGGAGGGAGAGTCCCCCTTTTTACTTGAATTGCGGGGCAGCACCGGGGACAATCCCGTGATGTTGATGTGACAGGAAAGCAGGGACTGAGCCTTGCTTTCCATCGTGATGGCGTGTTCCTCCCTCCAGAATCGTCGAAAGTGTTGCGGCCGCCTGAGACCTGTGCTGGACACCATGCTTCACCTGATGAAACTACTCTTCTGAACATCCTTGCCCGGGCGGAGAATTGCCGTGATGGACCATCGTACCGCATGGCCAGGCTTCCTGGCCGCTTTCCTCGCCACGGTTTTGCCGGCCGATCGCGCGTTCGGCGCGCCGTTCCTCGTCAAGGACGGGCGGCCCTTGGCCGAGATCGTCCTTGCCGATAAACCGCCGCGCATGACGAAGCTCGCCGCCGAGCAACTGCAGCACTACGTCCAGAAGATCACGGGGGCCAAGCTGCCTATCTCGACCACACCCGGCAAGGATGTCCCCGTCCAGATCTACGTCGGCAAGAGCGCGCACACCGCCCGCCTCCAGATCGACGACAAGGGTCTTGAGCACGGCGGCTTTCGCATGGTGTCTGGAAAGGGCCACCTCGTCCTGCTCGGCCGCGACAGCGACTTCACGCCGCCCCGGCTTCACCTGACCAGTCCCTCGGATTTGCCCGAGTTCCTCAAGACGTGGGACAGGGCCACCGGCGAACACTGGGGCTTCGCCAACGGCAATCTCTTCAAGGAGTACAACGGCCAACTACACATCTGGGCCCGCGACGAACGCGGCTCGTTCAACGCCGTCTGCGAGTTTCTCCGCATGCAGGGCGTCCGCTGGTACATGCCCGGCGAGCTGGGTGAGGTCGTTCCGAAGAGGCTGACGCTGGTGCTGCCCGAAATCAACCGGACAGTGCGGCCGGATTTCGCGCTCCGCTTCCCTTACCAGTACGGGCGAATGTTCGGCCACCAGGGGACCACCCGCGACGAACTCCTCTGGCAACTCCGGCTCGGCTGGAGCCAGGCGCCCGAACTCATCGGCGACTTCGGCATGAGCCTCAGCCACGGCATGAACGCACTCTACGAGCGCAAGGAAGTCCACGACGCCCATCCGGAATACTACCTGCTCAGCGACGGCAAGAGGGACTCCCTGAAGACCGGCGAGAGCCGGCCCTGCCTGTCTTCCAGGGGGCTGTTCGAGCAGAACGTCAAGTATGTGCGGGCGATGTTCGACCTGCTCGACGTGCCGATGGTTTCCCTGATGCCGCAGGACGGCTACGGCATTCTCTGCCAGTGCGAGTTGTGCAAGGGCAAGGACACGCTGGACCGCGGCGGAGAAGGCCACCTGTCCGACTACGTCTGGGACCACGTCGATCGCGTCGCCCGGGAAGTGTATCGGACTCACCCGAAAAAGAAGGTCTGCTGCTTTGCCTACGGCGCCTATCTTTTACCTCCCCGGAAGATCGAGCGCTTGAGTCCCAACCTCATCGTCGGCATGTGCCAGAATCGCGATAGCTTTGTCGATCGCGAGGAACGTCAGAAGTTCGCCGAACTGCGCAAGGCCTGGCTGGCGAAGATGCCGGAGGGCCACAAGCAACTCGTCATCAACGATTACTACCTGCACGCCCGGCCCTTCACCATGCCGCACATGCCGTACTTCTACCCGCGGGCCATCGCCGAGGACCTGCGTTCGCTCAAGGGCATCTCGATCGGCGATTTCATCGAGGTGTATCGCGACCCCGAGGGAATGCAGTCGCTGGCCGTCGATCACCTGAACCTCTACGTCACCTCGCGGTACTGGTGGGACGCCGGGCAGAACATCGAGAAGCTGCTCGATGAGTATTGTGCCGACTTCTACGGCCCGGCGGCGAAGGAGATGAGGGTGTTTATCGACTATTCCGAGGCCAATCTCCTGGACCTGGGCAAGAGCGCGAAGAAGATCGACAGGGCGTTCGAGCTGCTTGGCAAGGCGCAAGCCAAGGTGGCGGCCGATTCGGTTTATGGCAAGCGTATCGCCTTCGTCGCCGATTACCTCAAGCCGATGAAGGACCTGCGCGAGCAGCTCGCCCGCGGCCGCGACGGCGTACCCGAGGCGACGGCTTTTGAACGAATGAAGGCCGACTTCAAACTCGACGGCAAGCTCGACGACAAGTTCTGGGAGGGCGCGTGGGTCTATTCGCTGAGCGAACTGGAGACGGGCAAGGACCCGTACATGCCCACGTCGTTCAAGGTCGCCTGGGCGGACAATGCGATTTACTTTGGTATCCGGTGTGAGGATCGCGATACGAAGCGGCTGAACGTGGGCACGACCCGGAACGAGGACCCCAACCTGTGGAACGGCGATTGTGTCGAGATCTTGCTGGAAACGCAGACGCACGCCTACTATCAGCTCGCCATCAATCCCGCGGGGGCCACGATCGATCTGGACCGGAAGAAAGGCCTCGACACTCTCTGGTCGTCGGGCGCGCAGGTGGCCACGCACATCGGCGATGGTTACTGGAGCGCGGAAGTCCGCATCCCCGTGGTGGGCGCGGAGCAGGCGCTGCTGAACCCGCAATTTGGCGTGGCCGGCCGCAAGCCGAGCCGAAGTTACCCGTGGTACTTTAACGTGTGCCGCCAGCGGATCAGGCCGGGCGAGAAGGAGTTCTCGGCCTTTTCGCCCACGAGTTCGCCGAGTTTCCATGTCCTCAAGAAGTTCGGCAAGCTGGACCTGCGCTAGCACGAAATGGTGTTTCGGGCATTTTGTGTAACCGAGGAGGCGTGACAGTTCAGCGAGCCGCCGGGTTTATTACCCCGGCATGAAAGTGAATCACCGAAGCTCTGTCGCCGCCGCCCGGCTTGTCCGGGCGGAGCGCTGTTTGGATACCAGAGGG
>JBBSDR010000432.1:0-6125 GCA_038240465.1 Gemmatales bacterium | reverse complement strand
GGCTGCGGTGTGGTGGGGTGTGGCCGCCGGCCGCCGGCGATCCCGAGACGTTTTTATGGGAATTTCGCGGGGGGTTCCCGCAGGCGGCTCGCCAAGAAACCCGGTCGCTTACGCTCGCGGCTCGGAAGGAAAATGCGACTTCGGACCGTAGAATTAATGATGTGTGGGGATTCTCCTGAATCTGGAATGCGGAGAGAGACATGGCGCCGGCGACGTCCGATACTTTCACGGTCGGCCTGGTGCAGATGCGCTGCGAGCCGGAGCCGGATGCTAACCTGAACCGCGCCCTCTCCGCCATCCGCAAGGCGGCCGACTCCGGCGCCCAGATCATCTGTTTGCAGGAACTGTTCCGCTCCCTCTACTTCTGCCAGCGCCAGGATATCGCCTTGTTCGATCTTGCGGAGCCGATCCCCGGACCGACAACCGAGGCGATTGGCCGCGTGGCGCGCGAGACCGGCACTGTCGTCGTCGCGTCCCTGTTCGAGCGCCGCGCTGCCGGCGTGTATCACAACACGGCCGCCGTCATCGATGCCGATGGATCGCTCAAGGGGCTGTATCGCAAGATGCACATTCCGGATGATCCCCTCTACTTCGAGAAGTATTATTTCACGCCCGGCGATCTCGGGTTCCGCGTCTTCGATACGAAACATGGCCGGATCGGCGTCCTTGTCTGCTGGGACCAGTGGTATCCCGAGGCGGCCCGGCTGACGGCCTTGCAGGGAGCGGAGGTGCTGCTCTATCCGACCGCTATCGGCTGGCATCCCGCCGAGAAGGAGCAGCACGGCGAGGCCCAGCACGAGGCGTGGGAGATGATCCAGCGGTCGCACGCCATCGCCAACGGCGTCTTCGTGGCGGCGGTCAATCGCGTGGGCCACGAGGGGTCGCCGCCCGGCGGCATCGAATTCTGGGGAGCTTCGTTCGTCTGCGATCCTTTCGGCGTCCTGCTGGGGCGAACGTCGCACGATCAGGAATCGGTCCTCGTCGTCCCGTGCGACCGCCGCCGCATTGAGGAAGTCCGCCGCAACTGGCCTTTCCTCCGCGACCGCCGTATCGACGCCTACGAGAACATCACCCGCCGGCTGATTCCCTGAGCGTCCGGGAAACCGTCAGCCACGCCGTTGACAGGAGCGCTGCCGCAACCGACAATCAACACAGTCTCGCACGTCCTCCTCTGTTTTGGGCCGCTCCGAACATGCCTTCGCGCACCATTACGATCGCGATTATCGCCTTCTGGCTGGGCATGACTATCTGGCTGGCCGATGCCGAGGTCTGGCCCCGCCTCCAGCCGGGCCAGCCGCCGCCGTTCACGATTGACCTGATGGACGATAGCCAGGCGATGCCGGTGCCGACCCGCTGGTCGGCCGAGCATAGCTATGGTAGCAGCGAGCGCAAGACCGCCTCCTACAGCATCTCGAGTTCGGTGGACCATCACAGCAAGGAAGACGTCTTTGAGTTGTTTACGCGCCTGGAGCCGCGCCGCGGCGGAACCAACATTGATGAGGATCTGCGTCTCAAAAAGCTCGAAACGGTCTATCGGCTCAAACGCGACGGCAGCATCGTTCGCCTGGTTCGTCTGGACGCCACCATCACCTATCTCCTCGGTCGCTTCGAGAGCACCAGCCGTGTCACCGCCTTTGCGGGCGAGGTCGATGGCAACGTGTGCCGGCTGTGGCGCGAAGGCGAGGGGCCAGGCGAAGCGGTCGCTGTGGGCGTGTCGTGGAGTGGCGCGGTGTTGTTGCCGTTGCATCCGATCCATCGCATGGAAGGACTGCGGCCCGGCCAGCGCTGGGGCATGTATCTGTTCGATCCCCTGAGCAGCGCGGCGCGAACGGAACCGCACGTCACCTGGGTCAATGTCCGGGTGCGATCCGAGAAGGAGTCGCTCCGCTGGCACACGCAGGATCGCGTCTGCCTGGTCGTCGATTACGACGGCGGCGGCAGCGCGGTTGCCTGCAGCACCTGGGTCGATGTGGAGGATTCCCGGGTCTTGCGGATGACGGTGCGTCTGGGAGACAGCGATAGCTGGGATATCACGCGGGACTGAACATGATCCAGCTCGAGAAGGTCACCAAGCAATATGGCAACAAGACAGCGGTTCGCGACCTGAGCCTGGACATCGCGGCAGGCGAGTTGTTTGCCTTCCTCGGCCCCAACGGCGCCGGCAAGACTACGACGATCAAGATCATGTGCGGCTTGCTGTTCCCGACCTCGGGGACCGTGCGCATCGGCGGTTTCGATCTCGTTCGCGAGGGGAACAAGGCCCGGCAGTTGCTGAGCTATGTTCCCGATCAGCCGTTCCTCTACGAGAAGCTGACCGGGCGTGAGTTCCTCCAGTTTATCGCCGACATGTACGGCCTGGAAAAGAGTCATGGCCGGAACCGTCTCGAAGAGGTAATCGGCCTGTTCCAGTTGAACGAGTTCGTCGATGACTTGACAGAACGTTACTCGCACGGCATGCGCCAGCGGACAGTCTTCGCGGCGGCGCTGCTGCACGAACCGAAAGTGCTGATCGTCGATGAGCCGACTGTCGGACTCGATCCGCGCAGCGTTCGTTTGCTGAAGGACCTGCTGCGGCGCGAGGCGGACCGGGGAACGACGATTTTCCTCAGCTCGCACTCGCTGGACGTGGTGGAGGAGTTGGCGGATCAGATCGCGATTATCGATCATGGCCGGCTGGTGTCGTGCGGCAACCTTCAGTCCTTGCGTGCCAAGGCGGCGCTCGATGGGACGCTGGAGGAGGTGTTCTTGAAGATGACGGAGGAAGCGGCCACGGAACCCGCCCCGAGCGCCAGCGAGGGCTAACCAGTCGATGAATGCCAATCCCGTCTCCGGTCCTGCCTCGCCCGTGCGGCTCTTCGCCTGGCTGCGCTGGCGGCTGCTGAAGAACACACTCCATCAGGTCTTTGGCGGCTCGTTCATGCGGCCGTTGACCATCCTGCTGTGCAGTCTCCTCGTCTGGTCCTTCGTCTTTGCCGTCAGCTATGAAGGGTTTGGCTTCCTTCAGAAGCAACAGTTCAACCTCGGCGGCAGTATCGTCAGCATGCTCTTCGACCTGTTGTTTTTCTCCCTGGCGGCCCTGCTCGTCTTCTCGACCGGCCTGATCCTCTACAGCAGCCTGTTCGGCTCATCCGAGACCTCGTTCCTCCTCGCCCTGCCGGCACCCGACGATCACATTTTCGCCTTCAAGTATGCCGGCGCGCTGGCCTTCAGCAGTTGGGCCTTTCTACTGCTCGGCGGACCGATCCTGATCGCGTTCGGCCTGGCCGTGCGCGCGCCCTGGCACTTCTATCTGCTGCTGCCGCTCTTCTGCCTCGGCTTCATCTTGCTGCCGGGGGCCATCGGCGCCACCTGCTGTTTGCTGGTGGTCAACTTCTTGCCCCAGCGCAGGAAACAACTGCTGATCGGGGCCGCCGTGTTTCTCGTCCTGCCCTTCGTCATCGGCATCCATCGCGCCCTGTCCTCGGTGCAGCCCGACACCTTGACCCGCGATACAGTGCAGAACCTGCTCGGCCAGTTCGACCTGGCGCGCTCGCCCCTGTTGCCGAGTCACTGGATCGCCTGGGGACTGCGGGCCTCGGCGCGCGATGAGGCCGGCGTCGCGTGTTACTACCTGGCCCTGATCTGGAGCAATGGTCTGTTCGCCTATCTCGTGACGATGTGGCTGGCGAAGAAGCTCTATCGCCGCGGTTACAATCGGCTGACGACCGGCGGCGACCTGCGCCGCCGGCCGGGCGGACACTGGCTCGACGCGATCCTCGAACGGCTGCTGTTCCAGTTGTCGCCGCAGATGCGCTTGCTCATCATCAAGGATTTCCGCACTTTTCGCCGCGATCCGGCTCAGTGGGCGCAGATCCTGATCTTCAGCGCCCTGATGGTGCTGTACTGTCTGAACATCCGCAAGCTGTTCCTGGGCGAAATCACCTGGCAGTATCGCAACGGCATCAGCCTGCTGAACCTGACGGCGACGGCCCTGTTACTCTGCACTTACACGGGGCGATTTATCTATCCGATGTTGAGCCTGGAGGGCCGCAAGTTCTGGGTGCTGGGACTGCTGCCGATGGAGCGCGAGAAGCTGCTCTGGGGCAAGTTCGCCTTCTCGACGACAGGAGCGGTGTTGATTGCCCTGACGCTGGTGCTGGTCAGCGATGCGATGTTGCAGATGCCGCTGCTGCTGATCGTCCTGCACGGGCTGGCGGTGGTGGTGCTTGCGGCGGGGCTGAGCGGCCTGAGCGTTGGTCTGGGAGCATGCATGCCATCGTTTCGCGAGACGGACCCGTCGAAGATCGCGGCGGGCTTCGGCGGCACGCTCAACCTGGTGGCCGGGCTGGGCTACCTGATCGCGGTGCTGGCGCTGATGGCCGGTCCCTGGCACGCCTTCGCCGCGTTCGAGGACGATGCGGTGACGTCCCTCGTCGCCCTGATTGTCGTGGCGGGCGGCGTACTGCTCGGCATGGTCGCCGGCGCCGCTGCGGTCTACCTGCCGCTCATCTCCGGCGCGCGCCATCTGCGGCGGATGGAGTTTTGAGCGAAGCACACTTGGTCCATCACTTCACCTTCGAGGCGACCCACTCGGCCAGTTCGCCGGGGGTCATCGCGCCGACGTGCGCTCCGAGAGCAACCATCTTCTCGGCCGTGTTTCGGTCGTAACTCGGCTCGGCGCGGTCGTCCAGGGCGGCGAGTCCCAACAGCGTCACGCCGCTCTCAACCAGGTGCTTCGTCACACCGAACAGCCTTTCCAGAGGCCCGCCCTCAAAGAAATCCGTAATCAGGATAACAATCGTCCGCCGCGGGTTCTCGACCAGGCGCGAGGCATAGGCGAGAGCACCACCGATGTCGGTGCCGCCGCCCAACTGCACTTTCATTACCGTCTCAACCGGGTCCGAACACTGCTCCGTCACATCGACGACATTGGTATCGAAAAGGATCAAGTGCGTCTTGAGCGTGCGGATACCGAAGAAGATCGCTGCCGTGACGGCCGAGTGAATGACGCTGCTGGCCATCGACCCGGACTCATCGACGACGATGATGATCTGCCATTTGTCCGTCTGCCGGCGCTGGCGCGAAAAGAAGTATGGCGTCTGGATGAACAGCCGTTGCGACGCCGGATCGAAGGACGACAGATTGCGGCGAACGGTCGTGCGGGCGTCGAAGTTCTTGGCCACGCGCAGGAATGAGCGCTTGCGCCGGTCAGCCGCGCCGAGGAAGACAGACCGCACCGGCCGGGCGAGTTTCTCCATGAGTTGTTCGATGATGCGGCGAACGATATCGCGGGCCACGGCCAGCACTTCCTGATTCATCAGGTGCTTGGTGTGCAGGATGGCCTTCAGAAGAGCCTGACTCGGCTCGGCCCGCCGAAGCAGATCGACGTTGGTGACCAGCTCTTGCAGGTGATAGCGTTCGAGGGCGTCCTTCTCGATCCGTTCGATGGTGCGGCGTGGAAAGAGCGAGTGGACCTCATTGATCCACTCCGGCACGCTCAGGGCCGAGTCTTCGAGACCGCCCTTGCGGTCGTCGGTCTTCTGGCCGCCGCCCTTGCCGCCACCGCGCCGGACATTGCGGCCCGGCCCATACTCCCGGCCATAGAGGTAATCGAGGGCGCGGTCCTGCCTGGCCTCGGGGCCGTCGAGACCGCAACCGAGTCCCTGCTCCGCCTCCTTGCCGAGGACCAGCCGCCAGCGAACCAGATGCTCGCGCTCGCTCATGAGTTGCTCCCTCGCAATCCATACTTACCAACTGCCGCAAACAGGCGTTCCTCCCACACCAGGGCTCGCGCCACTGTTTCGGGATCGACGGCCAGCGCCGACATCTCCGGCTCCTGCTCCAGTCCCAGAGCGCGACGCAATGTCTGGGCGAGATAGTGCTTCTCGCGCGGCGTGAAGTAGGTGAAGGCCAGCCGCAACGACGGCAGAGCGAGCAGGAAATCATCGACCCCGTAACTCGCGATCGCCTGATGAATGCCGAGGACGAGATCGGCCTGCCGCTGCACCTGCTCGCGCGCCAGGGCGAATAGACCGCTGAGGAAATCGCCGAGGTGCTGCGGATCGACGAACAACCGCATCGCCGCCAGCGCCTGATCGCCATCCGCATCGCCGAGGGACCATCGCGCTCCGAGAGTCGCGCCGCGC
>JBBSDR010000431.1:0-6126 GCA_038240465.1 Gemmatales bacterium | reverse complement strand
TGCCGTGAACGCCCCGATCAGCGAGTCTGAAACAGCCTTCCTCGTGACGCTTGACAGACCGAACGCCGGAGCGACGCAACATCGCTCGTGTTGCCGAAGCAACAGGCTAGACCTGGTCCCCGAAAGCAATGGCATTCTTATCGCATTGTCGCGAGAACGTCAATCAACTCAGCCGAACAGTGCGGTGAGCGGTGTGCCGTCGCTCAGCGGTAAGGGACGGCCGAGCTGGTCGCGCACCTGCGTGCGGATGTCGATCCCCAGCGCATGATAGATCGTGGCGGCGAGGTCCTCCGGCGATACCGGAGGCGTGATCGGATAGGCGGCCTGTCGATCCGATGCGCCATGAACCACTCCACCCCGGACGCCGCCCCCGGCCAGCACGACGGTGTTGCAGCCGGCCCAGTGGTCGCGGCCCGCCGCCTTGTTGATCTTCGGCGTCCGCCCGAACTCCCCCAGGCAGACCACCAGCGTCTCGTCGAGCAGTCCGCGCTGGGCAAGGTCCTCCAGCAGGGCTGAGAATCCACGGTCGAACGGCGGCAGAAGCGAGTTCTTCAGCAGCCCGAAGTTGTCCGCGTGCGTGTCCCAGAAGGCGTCATCGCGCGCCCAGTTCACTGTCACCAGGCCAACCCCCGCCTCGACCAGCCGCCGCGCCAGCAGCAACCCCTGTCCGAAGGCGGTCGATCCATACTGCTCTCGAACCCGCTGGCTCTCCCGCGACAGGTCGAAGGCCCGGCGAGCGGCTGACGACGTAATCAGGTCGAAAGCTCGGGCCGTGTGCGCATCGAGCGCGCGGGCAGCAGCGGCCTGATTGAGGGCATGGCGCTGCTGGTCCACGACGTCCAGCAGACTGCGGCGATCTCGCAACCGCTCGACATCGTCTCCTGTGGCGACGGGAAAGGGCTGAAAGCCGGCCTTGCTTGGGTCCTGAGAGACGAACAGCGGGTCATAAGCGCTGCCGAGGAAGCCGGCGAAGAAACCGGGGAAGATGTGATTGGCCGCCGACACCTGGTTCGCAGGCGCGTTCAGGCTCACCGCCGAGGGAAAAGCTCCCCGGCCGGCGCGGAGTCGCTGAACCACCGCGCCGAATGTCGGGAAATCGCTCGGCTGGTTCTGTGGGTTGGTGTTCGGCCGAAGATGGCGATGGCCGGTGAGCATGTAGTGCATCGCCACGGTGTGGGTGTTGTCCGGATGGCTCACCGAGCGGACGAGGGCCAGACGATGCGTCTGCTGCGCGATACGGGGAATGTGTTCGCCGACCAGGATGCCGGGGACCTTGCTGGCGATGGGCTTGAATTCGCCGCGCACCTCGGCGGGGGCCTGCGGTTTGAGGTCCCAGACGTCCTGGTGGGCCGGCGCGCCGAAGAGGAAGACGACGATGCAGGACCGCGCCCGGCCGAAGCCACTGTCGCGTCCGGGAGGCGAGGCGAGCGCTGTCCCGGCGCGGTGGCGGAACAGGTCCGGCAGCATCAGTCCGAGACTGCTGAGACTGCCGGCGCGCAGCCAGTCGCGGCGTGTAAGCCCTTCGCACAGAGGCACCCTACCGCCAGGCAGCACGATCATATCGGCTCCGTTGCGTTCCCCCGAATCGCATCTGACAAGCGCCAATGGAAAGTTTAGAAGGGGTTTCAGTACTGACCAGCCCCGAGCGCGAGCGAGGGGTTTACCCAAGAACTTCCTCGCTTGTGCTCGGGGCTGGTGCAGAGACAACTCCTTGGCGCACAGCGCAGAGGTCTCAGTTGACCTTGCAGGAACTGCGCGGGCTGGATATTACCTGTTATTCCGTCGGCGCTCCGGCCGCGGGCGGAATTGTTTCCCCGAAGCGAGTCTCATGAATGGAGCCGAACCCGCTCTCGGAGGACCTCGAACACGTCCTGGCCCATACGCGCGGCCTGTGGGATGAGTTGCGCGGCGGACGGCTCTTCCTCACTGGCGGCACCGGCTTCTTTGGCTGCTGGCTGCTCGAGAGTTTTCTCTGGGCCAATGGCCGGCTCGATCTCGGGGCCGAGGTCGTGGTGCTGACGCGCAATCCCGATGCCTTCCATCGCAAAGCGCCCCACCTGGCCCGTCACCCGGCAGTACGGCTCCATACCGGCGACGTGCGCGACTTCAGCTTCCCCGATGGCCCCTTCTCGCACGTCATCCACGCCGCCACCGCGGCCGGCACCCTCAGCGATCTGGATCCCCTGACCACACTCGACACCATCGTCGAGGGGACGCGCCAGGTGCTGGCGTTCGCCCGGACCAAGGGCGTTCGCAAGTTTCTCCTGACCAGTTCCGGGGCTGTGTACGGCAGGCAACCAGCCGACCTGCGCCACATACCCGAGGACTTCGCGGGCGCACCGGACCCGATTGATCCGCGCTCGGCCTACGGCGAAGGCAAACGCCTGGCGGAACTCGCCTGCATCCTCCACGCTCAGCGTCACGGACTGGAGCCGAAGATCGCCCGCTGCTTCGCCTTCGTGGGTCCGTATTTGCCGCTGGACAGCTACTACGCCGTGGGCAACTTCCTTCGCGATGGACTCCTGGGCGGCCCGATTCGCGTGAGCGGCGACGGCACGCCGTATCGCTCCTACCTGTATGCGGCCGACCTGGCTGTCTGGTTGTGGACGATCCTTTTTCGGGCGACGCCGTGCCGGGCCTACAACGTCGGCTCCGACCTTCCGGTGACGATGGGCGAACTCGCTGCCACGGTAGCCGGCATCTGCGGAACGGGCTGTTCGACGACCATCGCTCGCGCGCCGGTCCCCGGCCAGTTGCCCGACCGCTATGTCCCGTCCATCGCGCGAGCGCGGGCCGGCTGCGGTCTCGAAGTTCGCATCAGGCTTGAAGAATCACTGCGGCGCACGCTGATCTGGCATCGGCTTCTTTCCGCGCGGAGATGACCACCTGTCCACGAGGAACCAGACGTGACAGCGTTCGACCCCCGCCGGCTCCGGCAGACGATTTTGCGCATGGCCCATGCCGGCTCGACGGTCCACGTCGGCTGCGCGTTTTCCATCGTCGAGGTCCTTGCCGTCCTGTATCGCTCGCATCTGCGGCTTCACCACGACGATCCCCGCGCGCCGGACCGCGATTACCTGGTACTGAGCAAGGGCCACGGGGTCATGGCCCAGTATGCCTGTCTGCACGAACTGGGCTGGCTGAGCGATGCCGACGTCGATCACTACTTCGGCGACGGCACCCGGCTGAAGGGCCTGTCCGACGCCCATGTCGCCGGGTTGGATGTCAGTTCTGGTTCGCTTGGACACGGCCTGTCGGTGGGAGTGGGACTGGCCCTGGCCGCGAAGCGCCGGGGACCGGGCCAGCGCTGTTTCGCCGTGGTCGGCGATGGCGAGATCAACGAGGGTTCCATCTGGGAAGCCCTTCTGTTCGCCGCCCACTTCGGGCTGTCGAACCTGGTGGTCATCGTCGATGAGAACGGCTTCCAGGCGATGGGAAAGACGACGGAAGTGCTGGGGCTGGGGCGCATTGCCGACAAGCTGACGGCGTTCGGGCTGGACACGCTGGAGGTGGATGGACACGATGAGGCCGCCCTTGAAGACGCCCTGAAGCAGTTACTTCTTCTTCCCGGAGACAGGCCGCGCGGCCTGGTGGCGCGCACGATCAAGGGCAAGGGCGTGTCGTTCATGGAGGGAGATAACCGCTGGCACTACACACGTTTGACGCCGGAGACTTATTCGCGCGCCCTCGAGGAACTGGCGGTTTGAATACCCGGCCCTCATCCCTGGCAAGGACGGTCAGACCATGAGGAACGCCTTTTCCAACTGTCTCGTCGAGGCGGCCCGTCGCGATGACCGCGTCGTGCTGCTGACCGGCGATCACGGCTACTCGCTATTCGACGAGTTTCGCCGTGTCTGTCCGGAGCAGTACATCAACGCCGGCGTCGCCGAACAGAACATGGTCGGAGTCGCGGCGGGACTGGCCAAGGGCGGATTGCGCCCCATCGTCTATGGCCTCAGCGCGTTCGTTCCCATTCGCGTACTGGAACAGATCAAGCTCGACGTCTGTTACGAACAGTTGCCGGTCGTCTTCGCCGGCGATGGGGCTGGCGTGGTGTACAGCCACCTTGGCAGCAGCCATCAGAGTACCGAGGACGTCGCCGCCCTGCGCGGCCTGCCTCACCTGGCAATCCTGTCCCCGGCCGACGATCTGGAGATGACGGCGTGCATGCAACTCGCCCTCGCCGCCGGTGGACCCGTCTACCTGCGCATGGGCAAGGCGGACCTGGGCCGGGTCCACGCGGACACACCGCGTGTTGAGTGGGGCCAACTGTGTCCCGTGCGGCCGGGCAAGGGACCGCTGTGCTGGATCGCCACCGGCTCGATGGTGAAGACAGCCCTCGCTGCCGCCGAGCAATGGCCGGGAAGCGCCGTCTGGAGCGCTCCAAGCATCAAGCCGCTCGCCATCGAGGCGCTGGCGCCGCTGTGCCGGCAACATCAGGTGCTTGTCGTCCTCGAGGAACACTCGGTCCTGGGCGGCCTGGGGTCGGCAGTCGCCGAGATTGTCGCGGCCGAGTGGCCGACCTGGGTGTGTCGCATCGGCATTCAGGATCGCTTCTCCCGCTACTGCGGCACGCACGCCTACCTGATGCGCGAACACGGACTGGATCTCGCGTCGGTCGTCGGTCAGGTGGAGGCATTCCTGGCCGGCATCGCCGAACGGAGCAGCGCGGCGCGGGCGGCCTGAAGCCTTCTCGCCGCAACTCATGGAAGAGGAAGTCGAACGCATGTGGCAAGACCTTCACGCGCGCATTCTGGACATGGTGCGCGAGTATTACGAGCAGCGCCATGCCGCGAAGAGTTTCCTTCCGGGCGTCAGCAAGGTCCCCTATGCGGGCCGTGTCTTCGACCAGGATGAGATGGTCGCCGCCGTCGATAGCCTGCTCGACTTCTGGCTGACGCTCGGGCCTCAGGGAGAAGCCTTCGAGCGCGAACTGGCTGGCTACGTCGGCGTCCGTCACGCCGTCCTGGTCAACTCCGGCTCCAGCGCCAATCTCGTCGCCTTCTCCACGTTGACGAGTCCGCAACTCGACCGTCCGCTGCAGCCCGGCGACGAGGTCATCACCGTCGCTGCCGGGTTTCCGACGACAGTCGCGCCGATCGTTCAGCACGGGTGCGTTCCTGTCTTTCTCGACGTCCATCCGGAGACGGCCAACGTCCTCGTCGAGCGCCTCGAGGACGCGGTCAGTCCGAGGACGCGAGCCATCGTCCTGGCCCACACGCTCGGCAATCCCTTCGATCTCGACGCCGTGCGCGACCTGGCGCGCCGGCGCGAGTTGTTCCTCCTTGAGGACAACTGCGACGCCTTGGGTGCCACCTATCACGGCAAGCGGACGGGAACGTTCGGCGACCTGGCCACGCAGAGTTTCTATCCGCCACACCACCTGACGATGGGCGAGGGCGGCGCGGTGCTGACGGGAAACGGCCGGCTGAAACGCATCGCCGAGTCGTTTCGCGACTGGGGCCGCGACTGCTGGTGTCCCTCGGGCAAGGATAACACCTGCGGCAAGCGGTTCGCCTGGGAGTTCGGCTCGCTGCCGTGCGGCTACGACCACAAGTACGTCTACAGCCACCTGGGCTACAACCTCAAGCCGCTCGACGTCCAGGCGGCCATCGGCCGGCAGCAGTTGCTCAAGCTCGACGACTTCATCGCCGCCCGCCGTGCCAACCATGCCCGGCTCATGAAAGCTCTGACGCCTCAGGAGGAGTTCCTGCTGCTGCCGCGAGCGACGCCGCACAGCGAACCATCGTGGTTCGGCCTGCTGCTGACCGTTCGCGACGGCGCTCCGTTCACGCGGGCCGAGTTGGTGCGCTACCTGGAGGATCGCCAGGTGCAGACTCGACAACTGTTCGGCGGCAACCTGCTGCGCCAGCCCGCGTTTCAGAACATCCAGCATCGTGTGGCCGGCGACCTGATCAACACCGACAAGATCATGAACGACGCCTTCTTCATCGGCGTCTATCCGGGACTCACCCCGGCCATGCTCGATTACGTCGAGGGGGTCTTCGCGGACTTCTTCCACACCGTGCGCTCGACCGGCCGGGCGGCGGCATAAGGCGACCGGCAAGAGGTGAACTACCCGGTGGGACAGGCGTCTCGCCTGTCCGGACAGGCGAGACGCCTGTC
>JBBSDR010000430.1:0-6146 GCA_038240465.1 Gemmatales bacterium | reverse complement strand
TGGTTGCGGGTGCGCGCACCCGGGACCGCGAAACCAAACGGGGCTTGGTACAACGTGGCCCGTGTGGTTGAAAAACTTCGTGGGGCCAGTTGGTAAACGGGCCGCCACGAAGTATGTCACCCACCTTGAACCGAGTCCGCAAAGCCGACTTGTTATGCCAGCATCTCGCGCACCACATCGCCATAAGGCACCAGCGGCACCGGACGGTTGAGCTTATCGACCAGCGTCATGTGTGGATCGATGCCCAGCAGATGATATAGAGTCGCAAGCACGTCCTTCGCCGACAGTGGGCGCTCCACCGGGACCGAGCCAATCGAATCGGTCTTACCGACGACCTTGCCGCGTGCCATGCCGCCGCCCGCGAAGAAGTTCGTGTACGCTCGCCCCCAGTGGCCGCGGCCATCGCCCTCCAGCTTCGGCGTCCGCCCCATCTCGCTCATCACACAGACCAGCGTCTCGTCGAGCAGTCCGCGCGCTTCCAGATCGGTAATCAGCGCCGAGAACGCCAGATCGAGACCGGGAAGCAGGTCTTTCTTCAGACGGTTGTAGTGATCGACGTGCGTGTCCCAGCCGGCGTTGAGTTGGCCATACTCGTCCCAAACAACCGTGACGAACCGGCAGCCCGCCTCGACCAGACGCCGCGCCTGGAGACAGCCCTGGCCGAACAGCGTCATGCCGTAAGCCTGCCGCAGCCGATCCGGCTCCTTGCCCAGGTCGAGGGCCGCGCGCACCTTCGTCGAGTTCACCAGCGAGAATGCCCGCTCGCGCTGCCTGTCGAGAGCGCGCGCCGCCGGCTGATCCAGGGACCGCCGGGCCTGGTCGAACTGTTCCAGGAGCGAGCGGCGTTTCGACAGCCGGTCGAGGGTCATGTCTGCCGGCAACTCCGCCTCGGCGGCGATCTCGAAGCGGCTGGCCGGCGTGATGCCGAGATACGGGTCCTTGATCTCGGCGGCGGGGCCGGTTGACATGCGGACCATGCTTCGCGTCGCCTGGCCGCGAAACTCCGTGCAGAGCGGATCGTGAATGCTGCCGAGGTACGAGCCGTGCGGCCGGGCGTACATCGCGGCGGGACGGCGGGTACTTAGCAGCCAGGGCAGCAACACGTTGTCCGGCACCTCGCCCTTCGCCTTGGGTCCATGCTTGCGCCGCTGGAGGTGGTCGAAGATGGAGCCGATGTAAGGCTGATGCAGCGAGTGGTGCTGTGTTTCTTCGAGGGGGATGCTGCCCTCGGCGACGCCGGTGGTGGCCCACATCATGCCGTGAAAGTTCCACGGATGATTCAGCGAACGGACCACGCAGACGCGGTCCATCACCTTCGCCATGTTCGGCAGGTATTCGCAGACGTCGCAGCCGGGAAGGCGGGAGCGGATCGGCTTCAGTTCGCCGCGAACTTCGGCGGCGGCGTCGGGCTTCATGTCGAGCGTTTCGAGATGGCTCGGCCCGCCGAAAAGGTACAGCAGAATGACGTTCTTCGCCCTGCCGAAACTGCGTTCTCCTCTTTCCGAGGGGCGTGCGGCCTGGACCTGTTGCAGCGCGAAGAAATCGCTCAGTCCGAGACCGAAAGTGCCGAGACCGCCGGCGAGAAGCAAGTCGCGGCGGCTCGGGCCAGCGCAGAGATGTTTGGGTGATCCGAGGATTCGCAGCACGACAACTCCTCTCGAACGGTCAAGGAACGCAATGGATAGCGTGCCAGAAATCAGCAGCGTGAGCAAGCGGATTGTTGAGCGAATGCAACGTCGCACTTCGCCGCGAACCCAGCCGCGAGTCGTGCCGCCACCGGAGCGAAAGAGGGTCAGGGAGTGTGCGGCAGCGTGAAGACGCCGGTGATAAAGGTCCCCGTCCAGAGGATGCCGAACACCACGGCCAGGACCAGATGAGCGGTGCGCTTCCCTGTCAGCCCGGTATAGAGCATGAAGGGCATGAGGATCGCCGACGGGATCGCGAAATACAGATGAATCCACAGCCGGCGATACAACTCGTCGTTCTGCTGGATGTAGTCGAACAGGTCCGGCTGAACGATGCGGATGACGGCCTCGAAGCCGACGAGGGTGAGGATCGTCAGAATGAAGAAGACGATATTGATGCGGCCGTGGAGGGTGACTTTTCCCAGGGCCAGGGCGACGAGCGAGGCCAGCAGCAAGACCGTGACAGCGGCCACGGCCACTTTCAGGATCAGGATAACCAACGGGCCAGTCAGCATGAGAAGGAACTCAGGAGGGTCGATCGGGACAGACACTGCTCAGTAGTCCAGAGTAGACGCACTCCCCTGCGCTGTCTCGCCCCCTGCGGAGAATTCAGGCGGCCTTCTTGCTTTTTCGAGGTTGCGGCGGGTGCTTCCAGGGGCGCTGCGCCTTCGTGATTCACACCCTTTCCCGCCTCATTGAAGTAGACGTCCAGGGGTTGGACCCACTGTCTCCTGGGTTGGCTCGAGCGATCAGCGCGCGAGTGGGTACAATACGATAGACTGCACTTCACAGGGTAAACGTGGGAGGTTGAGTCGTGACCCACAGAAGCGAAGACACTGCTCTGCCGGTGATCCGAACGTGGGAGATGATCGCCTGGCTTCAGCAGACGAAAGATATTCCCGAAGAACTGGGCGAGGCTTTTCTGGCCGCCTGGGTCAGTGTCATTCGTCACGCTGTCCTGACCCAAGCCGAAAAACAACCCGAGGCAGTTAACCCTGGCGTGGTTCCTCTGCCTCTTGAAGAATCCGCACTGGACTTGCCGGGACTGCTTCGCCCCGTACTGAGTACCACGGCAGAGGTCTTTCCTGCCGCGCCGGCGAGGGGTCTGGGTGGGCAGGGATCGTCACGTCCTCTGCTGAACAGGAGGGCCTTGTTATCCCTCAGCCTGAGACTCGTGCCTGAGGGGTGGTCGGACGGCGAACTCGAGGAGCAAATCATTCAGCAGACGGGACTGACTGCCTCCGCGGCTGAGGCACTGCTCACTGAAGTATCGGCCAAACTCCGAACCTCGGGCGACAGGGTGATGTTCGAGCCAGTGGGGCTGTTCCAGTCTCAACCGTCGGCCGAGGGGGGGGGTTCATCGTCAGTTGCGGGGAGGATTTCCTCCAACCGAAACTTGCTGAACCAGGAGAACTGATCGTAAACATCGAGGACTTCCTGCAAGAAGGGGAAGTCAATCCCGAATCCAGTTTCCGATGACTCGCTGATGTGGAAGACACCAATCAGGGGTACGATGCGCTTGTCAGCAAGCTGAGGGATTCCGATGCTTCGCCTCGTTCACATCTCCGATCTGCACTTCGGCGCCCCTTTCTCGACGCCACGATTGTGGGCTGCAACAGTGCCGCACGTTCCTGGCCTCGGGGAGCACAGCGAACAGGTGTAGCCGTATTTGGATCGGGGTTTGACCCCTTTCCTGATCGAGCGGCGTCAAGCTCCTTGCCTCACAAAGCTGTTCATGACCTCGTGCGGCAATCGCCGAATTGACTCTGACCAGCCGAAAGCTTACAATGAACCTCTATCCTCCCCGCAGACTCTGTAGAGTGGAGGGAAAATGAGCGTGTTTCGCATTGATGTTCAGAAGACTGTGCAAGCGATCTGCCTTCTCTTGAAGGCGAAGGGGCGTGATCGGCTGGAGTACATCTCCATCCTGAAGCTCCTCTACATCGCTGATCGGGAGAGCTTGCAGGAACGGGGTGCGACCATCACTGGCGACTTCCCAGTCGCCATGAAAAATGGCCCCGTCCTCTCCGAGGTCTATGCCCTGATCAATCGGGAAAGGGAGGAAGGATTGAGATTCTGGCTGGATTTCCTTCATCGTGAGGATTACGACCTTGAGATGAAGGGTGATCCGGGGGATGATCTTCTCTCTCCCTACGAAGAGAGGAAGCTCGTCCATGTTGCGGAGCGCTTTGGTGATCTCACATGGCGGCAGCTGGTTGACCTCACTCACGAATTTGAGGAGTGGAAGGCCAACGATCCCACGAAGCAGGGACGTAATGTCTCTGAGATCCCAATCGACGACATCCTGCGCGCTGTCGGGCAGTGGGACAACGCAGCCGCAATCAAGAGCGACATGACCGCAAAGGCTGCCATGGTGGGGATCCTTCAAAGGAGGTAGCCCCACCATGCCCCCATTGCGCCAATACAGCCCATTTACGCCGGGGACGGTCTTTCTTCGCTCAGAGCCTCAGAATAAATCGGGGGGTCGCTTGGTGAACTCCCCGGATTTTCGCGGGCGTTCGGGGATTATTTCTGAGGCTCTCAGGAGATGATAACCATCACTGGGTAGTGCTTTCCGATCCTGCAAAAGACGACAAAGCGATTTTGGTCGTTAACTGGACTTCCTGGGAAGCGTACAAAGAGCAGACCTGCGTCCTCGAAGCCGGAGATCATGCGCGCAATAAGAAACGCTCTTGCGTTTACTACATCGGTGCGGAGATCCGGCGTCTCACCTCCCTGCAACTCGCTGAGGCTGCAACAGACATAACCGTCGAACAAGGACCGCTTGCAGCCGCCATCCTCCAGAAAATCCGTGAAGGCGCAGCCAAATCCGACAATATCCTGAAGGCAGGCCCTGCCCTGCTTCGAGCTCAGGGGTTCATCACCTGAGCGTCGGTCAGGAAAAGATGTACCGATGAAAGTCAAGAGCCGTCCGTCGTGATGACGGCACTTTTTTCCACCCTCTTTTCCCGCCGTCAACGGGTTCCCTCAACGGGTTCCTCTTCTCTGTTCCGCCGCAGCCGGAAGGTCTCCGCCAGATGCAGCGCGGCATCGTACAGCGGCAGGTTCTGCAGCGCCGCCCACAGATCCAGGACATTGCCCTGGACCCCACACTCCGCCTGAAAACATTGGAAGACATTCTTGCCCAGATGCACCGAGAACGTCCGCTCCTTCATTCCCGCCTTGCCAGGCACGGGGCAGCAGCCACGCCGCTGTAGACCTCGTCCTCGCAGGCCCGCGAACAGCCCCAGGAAACACAGCACCTGCTCCATCGTGATCTGTTCCCGCAGGTAGGCGTAGTCCACCCACGGACGCGCCGGCGCAGTCGGGGCCGCTGAATTGACAGGCGTCCTGGCTTGTTCTCCTTTGGGACTGGCCGTGGCGACCACTTCCTCGGCAGGCAAGGCCTGCGTGTGGTCCATGGCCTTGTCGTTGCTGTCTGCCGGCAGCGTTGCCGCTTCGGCGGACGCAGGTGCCGGAGTTGCTGGCGGCGTATCAGTGGGCGACTCCCAAGGGAAGTGCTTCGGATCGAAGGGACGGTTGGTCTTCCAGACGGCGAACACCAGGTGCAGCAACTTCCGCATGCAATGCCCCTGCGCCACATCACCCCGTTTGCCCTTGGCCCGCAGCCGTTTGTACAGCGCACGCACCGCCGGGTTGTGCTGGGCCGCGGAGCGAGCGGCGTTCCACAGATAACCGCGGGCCAGGTCGTTGCCCTTGTGCGACATGCGCAGCGTACCCAGGGGCAAAGGCCGCCCGTCCGCATCGACGCCCGAGCTGTCTTCCTGAGGGAAGGCGCCGAAGTAGCCGACGAGATGTTCGGGACTGGCGAAGCGATCGATGTCGATGATTTTGGCAGTGAGTACGGCGGCGGTGGCCGTGCCAATACCGGGAATCGTCGGCAGTTGCTGATGGCCAGAGGCCGGCAGATCGGCGAACGCTTTTTCGAGCAATTGCCGCAGTTTTTGCTCGTGCCGCGCGCTGTTTTGGACCTGGGACAACACCTCCCGAACCAGGGTCTCAGCGACTTCACCCCGCAGCGAGCCGACCGATTGCTTGGCGGCTTGGTGCAGAGCCTGGGCCTGGTCCGCGGACAGGTAGGGGATCTGTTCGAGGGAGCGAAGCTGTGCGTGGGCGATGCGTTCAGCGGTGGGATAGCGTTCGAGCAGCTGCAGCAGCCAGGAAGCGGAGAAGTCATCGGCCAGGGTGGCGAGTTCGGGGAAAGCGCGAGCCATGAGGTTATGCAAGCGGTTGACGGCCTGGGTACTCTGCTTGACCTGTGCCTGCAAGCGTGAAGTGATCTCACGCAGCAGCGCCATCTGCGTCGGCACGGGGAGAGTGGCGTCGGGGAGGTCGACAACGGCGAAGCGTGCCATGGCCTTGCTTTCGGTGTCGTCGGTGGTGCGTTTGGGGAAGTGGGCCTTTTGGTAGTCCTTGTTGCGTTTGGGTTCGCCGATGGAG
>JBBSDR010000429.1:0-6147 GCA_038240465.1 Gemmatales bacterium | reverse complement strand
GACCCGGGGGTACACCCCCTTCTGCCGGGGGGCGGATTAGCGGTGCGCCCCGATACGCCGCACGGGGCAAGAAGGTGTTCTCTCATTTCTTCAGGGGAGGTTCAACACCGATCTTCAGTTCCGGGGTCAGCGGCTTCGAGCGCGGTGTTATCAAGAAATAACTCGAACAGGCAGGGGCGGCGATTGGCTGGTTTTGCAGCAGGATCGTTGCATAAGCATTCACGATATTGCTTGGCAGTTCCCCGGTCGTCGCGGGCAATTTGACGCCATCGTTCTGCTTTGGCTTCAAGCTCCAGAGCTGAATCGGCAAGACGTTGGGCTGGAACTTGCAGTCGTCGTCGATGACGATGTTCTCGTTTCCTGGAGTCGATGGAATAGAAGCCCGGACCTCAAACAGCAGCGGCACCTTCCTGTCGTCGTGAAACTCGACTCCATTGACCCTCACCGGCCGCTCTTTTGTCGCCATGCAGTTCGTGAAGCGCATCCCCGAATCGATATAGTTCCTCAGCTTCAAATTCTCCAGCTTCACGTTGCGACATTTGCCAATCAACTGGATCAGGTTGTCCGCTGGCCCGCTGTCACCCTTGCCGTCAAAGGTGAAACCCTTGATGGTGACGTCCTCCACATCGGTCAACATGACGATCGCCGAGGGCCTGGTCGATTTCTTCGCGGGCCTCCAAAGGACTTCTTTCTTTTTGCCCTCCGCCTCGATGGTGATGCCCTTGAGCGCACCCGCATCGTGCTTGTCAATGCGGAGTTCCTCATTGAGATCGGACTGAACAAGCACCCGATCGCCCGGCCTTAACTGGCCTGTCTTCATGAGGACGCCGAGAGTTGGAAAATCGGCGTCGAGGCCGACAGAGAAGGTCGTCGGCTTGCGAGTCTCGCCCGGTGGGGGCTGAGGTTTGACATCCCTGCTGGAGAACGCTCGCCAGATGAAGAATCCCACCACCCCGATCAGAAGCACACCAACGACGCCGAGGATCAGAAGCAGCCGGCGTCGGCGGCTGGCCTCCGCCTCCTGGGTCTGACGATTCCGCCGCCGGCCTGACTTGGGAGCGGCATCGATCCGGGCTGTCGCGTCATCCGCGACGGCGCCGGCAAACTGCTCCCAGGCTGCTGACTGCTCGGCACTCGGAATGACCGCGGGAGCGGCCGCCGGCCGCGGTGCCACGGGAGTCGCCTGCAGCAGGGACGGCGCCGGCGCTCGCGCGGGGGCCGGCGCGGACTTCGCGGCGGGAGCAGGCGCGGGTGAAGGTGCCGGCCGTGCCGGGGGGGACGAGGCCGGACGTGCGGCCGGTGCCGGCGGAGGCGAAACGGGACGCGCCGGCGGCGTGGCCGAGCGGAGGGTCGATTGCGAGTTGTTCGGCAAGTTGTTCGGCGTCGGCACCTGCCAGGATGGCTTCGGCGCGGGAGTCGCCCCGCCGGAACTGCGCGCCAACGCCGGCAACCCCTCGCTGCCACCACCCATGCCCGCCGACGTGACGGAAGGATTGCCCATGGCGGCCAGGCTCAGCCGGGGCATCTCCACTTCGGTCGGCATCGCAATCGACGTCTTGGTCCAGGGACTGAGCGCCTCGACGATTTCGTGGGGCGTTTGATAGCGCTGATTGCGGTCCTTGGCCATCATGTGATCGATGATCGTAAGAAGGCCGTCATCGACGTCGGGCCGGAGCGATTTCAGCGGCTTGGGCTGGCGCGTCTGATGCCAGATCAGCTTCTGGGCGACGGTCCCCTCGGCAAAGGGCGTGCGGCCGGCGAGGCAGAAATAGAAGGTGGCGCCCAGGCTGTAGATGTCAGCCCGGATGTCGGCGCCATGACTGTCGATGGCCTGTTCGGGAGCGAGGTAGTCGGCCGTGCCGAGGACGTTCTCGTCGTGCTGCTTGGTCAGGTCGTCCTGTTCGTCGTGGAAGAACCGGGCGAGGCCCATGTCGAGGATCTTCACGATGCCGTTGCGATCGACGAGGATGTTGCCCGGCTTGATGTCGCGATGCACCAGCCCGGCCTGTTCGTGCGCGTGCTGCAGCCCGAGGGCCGCCTGGCGAATATAGTGGGCCGCGCGCACGGCGTCCATCGGCCCGGAGCGCTTGACGATCTCCTGCAAGTTGGCGCCATCGACGTATTCCATCACCAGGAAATGCAGGTTGTCGGCGTTGTCGATGTCGTAGGCGCGAACGATGTTGGGATGGTCGAGGGCGGCGACGGCGCGGGCTTCGCGATAGAAGCGGTCGAGAGCCGACTGCTCCTCGGCCTTGGCCTTGGGCAGCACCTTGAGGGCCACGCGCCGGCGCATCAGCATGTGTTCGCACAGGTAGACGCTGCCCATGCCGCCGGCGCCGAGTTGCTCGAGGACCTTGTACTTGCCGATGGTGAAGCGGCGCCACTTGCCGTACTTGACGATCTGTTCGGCCTGGAACAGGGTGAGCAAGCCGTCGTGGACGAACATGCCGGCGAGCTGTCCGGGGCTGGCCGGCATCGTCCCCGCGGCGCGCACTTTGTCCAGGTAAGCGTTGAGGCGTTTTTCATCCACCACGCCGCTTTTTCTCACCAACTCCACGAACTCGGCGTTGGTTGTGGGTGCCGGCATCGTCAGACCTTTCGAGGACGTCGCATGAGAGTGAATGCGACGACGGGACGTTACCCTCAACTATAGTTCTCACCGCTGGCCGCGTCGAGAATTCTTCACGAACCTGCCCGAGAACGGACGACCGAACTTCCTAACCAGTCCATTCTCAGGGATTCTTAATGAGTTTGCCAGGGAAGAATCGCTCTTGCAACTGAAATCGCGTCGCTTTCCTTCCTTCTTCTCCTCGGGACGAAGGCAGCTGTACAAAGGGAAAGGAAAAGCATCGACAATCTCGACATGCGCGTCAGTGGCCCCGGAGGGACTCGAACCCTCAAGCCCGTGAGGGCGCATGGTCCTAAGCCATGTGCGTCTGCCAGTTCCGCCACGAGGCCGCTCTATTAAGGTTACCGCACCCTGCGCCGGCGTCAACGGCGGTTATCGCAACAGCAGCATATGCACGCACGCCACGCCGTTGAACAGGCTGTGCAGCACCATTGGCCCAACCAGGCTCCCGGTTTGCAGCGCCAGCCAGCCCAGACCCAGCGCCAGCACGAACAGGGCGATCGGCGACGGCCAGACAGCCTGATGCACCATGCCGAACAGCATCGATGTCGCATAGAGGGCCGTCCCCGCCGGCGTTCGCTGCCGGCGCGAGACCAGCAGATACCCCGGCACCATCAGCAGCACGAATAGAGGCGGCGCCAGCACCAGCCAGTCGCCGTTGTTCAACTGAGTCCATTTCTCCGGATCCATGGGGAAAGCGAGGCAGAACACCATGACCATCACGAAGTGCGCTCCGCTCCGGCTCGTGGTCAGCCAGGTCTGGATTACCCCGCGAAACGATATCTCCTCGACGATCGGGGCCACAACCACCGCCAGAAAGAGGATCAATCCCAGCTCCCCTCCGGTCACTGATTCACTCTGGCTCAGCCGCTCGAAGCCGTGTTTCCCAACATTGTCGGGCGCAAGCCACTTGAACCCCTCCGTTATGGCCCAGTTGATTCCGTGGACCGGAGGCGTCAGCACCATCCAGCCCAGCAGCCCCAGAAGGGCGTTGTCTCGCAGACGCTGCGACGTCAGGCCGAAATGATAGGGCCGGGTGCCGCTCAGGAAGCGGAGGAGCAACGGGGCCGTCAGCAGCTGAAAGGGGAAAGTGATAAGTACAGCAGCAAGGACAACGCGCTCGCGAATCAGGTCGTCCTTGGGCCGGTCCTTCGCCCGCAGGCTTTTCATCGCGGCCGGCCCATAAAGCCGGGCGCCCAGGCCTGTCTCGGTCACCAACAGGTAGCCGGCCATCGGCCAGACCGCCCACATCAGGATAAAGACACAAACCGTCTCGATAGCGGAGTACGGCACCGGATGGCTGCGCGGGGCCGGCAGCAGTCTCCCGAGAAGCCGAGCCAGCCAACTGCTCTTTCCGTCCGTCATCAACGCAGCCTCCCGACGCTGTCTCCGGGCGGACATTTGCCGCGGCGGTTGTTATCCTAGAATTGTTCCGAGGATCGCACACATTGCCGGAGTCCGTCGCCGGATGAGTACCATTCTGGAGCGCATTGTCGCGAGCAAGCGTCAGGAGTTGGCCGAGAGCCAGGCCCGAACTCCCCATCGCGATCTCGAATGTCGGCTGCTGACGGCGCCACCCGTGCGTGACTTTCACGCCGCTCTCAACCAGGCGGGCGAGGTGCGCATCATTGCCGAGGTCAAGAAGGCGTCTCCTTCCGCCGGCCTGCTTCGCGAAGACTTCGATCCCGTCGCCATCGCACGCATTTACGAGCAGCATGGGGCCGCCTGCATCAGCGTTCTGACGGATGGGCCGTTCTTTCAGGGCAGCCTTGCTTATCTGTCGGCCATCCGCGCGGCCGTGGCGGTGCCGCTCTTGCGCAAGGATTTCCTTATCGATCCGTATCAGCTGCTTGAGGCGCGTGTGGCCGGCGCGGACGCCGTGCTGCTGATCGCCGAAATCCTCGACGACGCGACTCTCGCCTGTCTGCTGCGCGAGACGCAAATGCTCGGCATGCAGGCGCTGGTCGAGATTCACGATGCCGACAATTTGCGCCGCGTCCTGCGAACCAGGACTCGCCTCGTCGGCATCAACAACCGCGACCTGCGCACTTTCGAGACGCGCCTGGACCACACGCTAACGCTGGCCCAGTGCGTGCCGGCGACCACCTGTCTCGTGAGCGAGAGCGGCATCCACAACCGGGCTGATATCGAACGGCTTCAAACGGCTAACGTTCGTGCCGCTCTGATCGGCGAGACGCTGATGCGCGCCGGCGACATGGGACAGAAGCTCGATGAACTGCGCGGGAAGCAGTAAGCTTCTGCGGTAGTGGGTCAGCCCAAATGTGCCGCACTCTGCCAGAACCTCCGGCGGGAAATCCAGGTGCAGAGTGGTCTCTTCCTCGACCGATCTACCGAGGGTCCGTTGCTCAGGAGGTTTCACCGTCAGACGAGTTCAATCGGCATTGCTCTCTTGTCGCACCTCGTTCGCCGAACGCCTACTTCGGCAAGAGTGAATTGTACTCCTCAGCGCGACCTTGGCTTCCCTTTCCGCCGCGGCGGCTTCTTCTGACTCCGCAGTCCCAACTCGTGCAAGCGCTCGTCGGCCCACAACTCGTCCGCGCCGGACAAAGGCGGATCGGGATCAACCGCATAATTCAGCGTGCTTTCGTAAGCGCCATTGCGATAACACTGTTCGACGAGGGCCTGCAGTTCGAGTTGCACATCGGCATCGTCTGGCCGCAGAGGCACCTTGACCACCCGAAGACGTTCCCAGAGCGGCAACGGATAGACCTCTGCCTTGCCGCGCCGGGTGGTGCGCCGGACGCAAGCCATGTAAGCCGTGCGGAACCGAGGGTTGATGTGGTCCAGAGGGAACGCCAGAGTGTGTGCGCCGAAGCGATTGAGGTCGATCTCGACCAAGTTTGTGTCCGACGAGCAAACCTCGCGCTGTTTGCGGAGATACTGCTCGCGGTTCGGGCCAGGGAATTTGCTGCTTGGGCTGAGGAATTCGATGATCGTGACGACGCGATTGCCACTCTCGCGGTCCATGATTTCAATGAAGGTTTCGGAGAGGTACTTGGGTTCGGTATCAACGAGGAGCGGCACAGCCACCGCGACACCCGCCTCAGCATGCGTTCCCTGGTTGCGCTTTGACGTGTATTCGACCACGCGCACATCGGGATAGAGCGGATGATCGCCGATACCCTGAGGCGTTTCCAGAAGGATGCTTTCCTCGACGCGAGCGCGTAATGAACTGGGGAGGACGCCCTGAAGCGCGTCGCGCGCGTAGATGATAAGACTGGCATGGACGTCGCGCCAGTGGGCTTCGAGATACGGGTCCATTCCGGGGAAGGGGCTTGGCATCAATCGGCCTCGATGGGCGAACAGACAAACGTGCCGTACGCAGGCCAGTCTGCCCGCGCGGTGAGAGACGTCGCCGAGCGTGGTGGCGAACAGGTGGTAATGTATAATGGCAGCGTGTTCTAAACGAGTGGCCAGGGCGAGCCAGACGATGCCCCCAAATGAAGAAAGCCCGACCTGCCATCAGAACGTGGCAGACGGGCTGTTTCGCCGCAGCG
>JBBSDR010000428.1:0-6156 GCA_038240465.1 Gemmatales bacterium | reverse complement strand
TTCAGTGACGCGCGAATAGCATCAGGGACCATGCTCAAGTAGGAGGCGAGGTTGATGCGGACCTCGGCGGGTTGATCGGCAGCAATCTCGGCAGCGACCGCCTCGGCTTCCTGCTTGGCGGCTGGCGCGTCGGTCATGGCCGCCTCTGCCAGTTCAGTGTTAACCTCGGCGTCAGGCTTCTGGCGAAGTCGTTTTAGAGCTTCAGTAGCGACATCATAAATGGCTTCGCCGAATGGGACCATGCCCAGCAGCGCTTTCGGCCCTGCGGACAGGACGGCCTGACCGATGCAACTGAAGAGACGGTGAAGACCGGACATGGGCAGGGACTCCTCAGACTGAATGGCCTCGGAAAGACCGTTCGACCGCATTTACCCTTCACAGTGAGTGTAAGGCCGTGGAGGTCGGTCACGCAACACAAAAGGCGGACCTCGCTCCCTCATCTCCACCGCCTCGCCGCACGTTCTACCCTCCTAAGTCGCAAGCGGTAGTCTATCTATTCGCCTTCGTGAACTCCTTGAGCCAGCGGTCATCCCACAAGGACGGAAACGAGTTCTTCTTGTAAGGATGTCGCTCACACGCCGCGACATTCAACTCGATCCCCAGCCCGGGGCCTTCCGGCAGCAGAAACTCTCCCTGACGAACGCGGTCCCAGCCGCCCACCAGCTCGCCGCGCCAGGGTACGTCATATTCGGAAAAGTTTTCCTGCACCAGGACGTTCGGCGTGGACCAGCCAAAATGGATCGCTGCACACAGGGCGACCGGGCCAACGGAACAGTGCGGCGCCACGCCGATATCCTGCGCCTGGGCCAGCGCCGCGATCTTCTTGCCGAGCCACAGTCCGCCACAGTGCGCGAGATCCATCTGCACCACGTCGCAGGCGCGAATCGCGAGCAGCCGCTGGAATTCCTCCAGGGTGTAGAGCCGTTCGCCCGCCGCGATCGGAAACGGCAGACTCTCTTTCACCTCGCGCAGCAGTTCGAGAGCCAGCGGCGCGACCGGCTCCTCGTACCACGCCGGACGATAGGGCGTCAGCCGCCGTCCCATCTCGATCGCACAGCCTGCCGACAGCCGGCCATGCACCTCGATCATCAGCGCCACGTTGTCGCCGACAGCCTCACGGACGGCGGCGACAATCCGTTCCGCCTCGGCCATCTGCTCGCGGCTCATCTCTTTCCAGGCGGTGCCGAAGGGATCGAACTTCATGCCGCGATAGCCGCGGGCGACGACTTCGCGCGCCTTCACCGCGAAATCGTCAGGAGTCCTGGCGCCGCCATACCAGCCGTTGGCGTAGGAGGGCAGCGTCTCGCGGGCGCGGCCGCCGAGCAGACGATAGACAGGCTGGCCGCACGCCTTGCCGATAAGGTCCCAGAAGGCAATCTCGACGCTGCTGATGGCGGTCAGGACGGTCGATCCGCCCTGGTACTGATCGCGAATGAGGTCGCCGATCACGCGCTCGACGTCGAAGGGATCGCTGCCGAGGATGCGGTCCTCGACCCATTCGTGAATCAGCGTCTGGACTGTCTTTTCCTGCCACTCCAGCGACGCTTCGCCGAGGCCGGTCAGGCCGGTGTCGGTCGTCAAGCGGACGAATAGATAGTTCCGCGGCCCGGCGTTGGTCAGGAAGGTTTCGAGTTTGGTGACCTTCATCGCGCCTCTCGCTGGCAATCGACTTGGAGGATACAGGGTGATTCCCGGCAGTTCGGAGCGAACGCGAAATAACGTCTTGCCGCTTGCGGCTTGGCGGGCAGTCCGCCAAGCCGCAAGCGGCAAGAAAGAGCGAAGTTATTCACCCGGCTTCGTCAGGCAGCGGGGACAAGAAGGGCTTGCTCCCTGGCCTGCATGAAGATGTAGTTCCAGGCCGCGAACAGTCCGGGCAAGGCGGAGATGACAAACTGGCGCAGTTCGAGCGTGAACTGCTTTCCGGACAGAACACCGAACTGCCAGAAGCGCCCCGTGGACACGCAACCGTGGATGTTCCGCAGCGGAGAAGTGTTCGTGCGCTGGGCGGCGAGCATGGCCGCCAGGCACTGGCCCCAGCCCGCTTCAAAGTCGTCCTTCTTTGCCTCAATGACAAGGACATACGGCTGATCGGCGACGAAACCGAGGGGGGAACGGCGTGAGAGAAAATAATCCGGCGTGCCGATGAGCGGTTCCTCCGTGCCGAGCGGAACGTGGCTCCACAACAGCAGGGTGTCGCGATACGGCTTCCAGACCTCGCGGAGGACGGGAGCGATAAGGTTTTCGCACAGGGCGGCCTCGGACATGAGCAGGTTGAGATGCTCCTGCGCGAATTGCAGGTCCTCGCGCAGCCGCTCATCGACTGCCATGGGAACAGGCTGAACAAAGTACGCAACCTGCACACTCACTTGAAAGGCCAGAGCGACTTCTTGCGCACTCTTGAAGTTCCCGAAGGCCATGAGCAACTCCTCCGCAGCCGAGGCGGAACAGGTCCAGAGGCGAATGTCATCACTCTCTGGTTGTAACACGTCGAGCCGAAGACAGGCAATGCGCTGGCTGTCTCCCCGCAGAGGGTCGGCCTTGCGGCGTCGGGTTCGGCATCCTATCGTGACACCGTGGCAGTACTCTCCGCGAGGGACTTCTCAATGTGTCTGGTGGCCCTGTTCTTTCGGGTGGTCGAAGACGCGCCCGTCGTCGTCGGCGCCAACCGCGAAGAGTTCTACGCTCGCCCCGGCGAACCCCCTCAGATCCTCGACGGTCCTGTCCGCATTCTTGCCGGCCGCGATCCCGCCGCCGATGGCACCTGGCTCGGGGTCAACGAACATGGCGTTCTCGTCGCCGTCACCAATCGCCGCAAGACGACTCTCCCCGATCCCGTGCGCAGCCGTGGATTGCTGACGCGCCAGGCCCTCGGCTTCACCAGCGCCGCCGATGCCGTCGAGTTCGCGACCAAGGAACTCGACAAGAACCTCTACGCCGGCTGCAACCTCGTCATCGCCGACAGCGAGCGTGCGGTTGTCCTGCACGGCGGCGACTGGCTGCGCGTCCGGCCGTTGCCCCCGGGGCTGCACGTCCTGGCCAATCGCGACGTCAACGACGAGAGCGATCCGCGTGTCGGCCACGCTCTCGGCTGGCTCTATCGCCAACCCTACACCCTGGCCCGCGACTGCCTGGACGCCTTGAAAGAGCTTTGCGCCAATCCCGGTCAGGACGCCCCGGACATCTGTCTGCACGGACCCGACAGAGGCACCGTCTCCAGCAGCCTGATCGCCCTGCGCCAGCCTCTCGCAGGCAGCAGTTACCTGCACGCCCAGGGGCCGCCCGATAGCACCCCCTACGAGGACCTTTCCTCTCTCTTCGTCCCCCTCACCGCTCCGAGGGCGTTCTGAACCATGGCCACGCATGCCATTCCTCCGAGTTTGCCGGGGACGCTGTTCGGCGGCAATCTGCGCGAGTTCCGGCAGGACATGCTCGCCTTCTACGTCCGCACGGCCCACACCTGCGGCGACGTTTCCTCGCTGCGTCTGGGGCCAAGGCGGATCTACCTCATTGCTCATCCCGATCTGATCGAGGAAGTCCTGGTCCATCAGGCAAAGCACTTCCGCAAGCACTACGTCGTCCGCATGAATCGGCTGCTGCTGGGCAAGGGACTGCTGACCAGCGACGGCGATTTCTGGCTGCGGCAGCGGCGTCTCTCCCAGCCGGCCTTTCATCGGGACCGCGTCGCCTCGTATGGCTCGATCATGGTCGAGTTCACCCAGCGAATGCTGGCCGAATGGCAGCCCGGCAGCGTCCACAATGTCCACGCCGACATGACGCAGTTGACGCTGGAGATCATCGCCAAGACGCTCTTCGACGCCGACGTGAGGACGGATGCCCGCGAGGCCGGCGCTGCCTTGCACGCGGCCCAGGAGAACTTCCTGGCCCGCTTTCAGAGCCTGCTGCCGATGCCGGAGTGGGTGCCGACACCGGGCAATCTCCGCCTGCGCCGGGCCATGCGAAAACTCGATGGATTGATCTATCGCTTCATCGAGGAACGCCGTGCAAGCAAGGAGGAGAAGAACGATCTGCTGTCGCTCCTGCTGCGCGCCTGCGATGAGGACGGCAGCCAGATGACCGACGAACAGTTGCGCGACGAGGCGATGACACTATTTCTCGCCGGTCACGACACGACCGCCCTGACGCTCTCATGGCTGCTGTACGTCCTGGCCCAGAACCCCGCGATTGATGTTCGTCTTCATGACGAGGTGCGCGAGGTCCTCGGCGATCGTCCGCCGACCGTTGCGGATTTGACCCGGTTGCGGTACGCGGACAAGGTCGTCAAGGAGACGATGCGGCTCTATCCGGCGGCTTATGCATTCGGCCGCGAGGCGCTGACGGACCTGGAGCTGGGCGGCTATCGGATCGGCCGCGGCCAGACGGTATTGCTGTCGCAGTGGGTGACACAGCGCGATCCGCGTTTCTGGGACCATGCGGAGGTGTTCGATCCGGACCGCTGGGACAGCGAGCGGACAGTAAACCTGCCCAGGTATGCATACTTTCCCTTTGGCGGCGGGCCGCGCATCTGCATCGGCAATCATTTCTCGACCATTGAGGCGTTGCTATTGCTGACCTCGATTGTCCAGCGCTTCCGCTTCGAGCGTATGGACAGCGAGCCTGTGCGCCCCGCCCCATCGCTGACACTCCGTCCGGAGCGCGGCATCATGATGAAACTGCACGCTCGCTAATAACGCCGCAAGCGGCACCCCGTTATCACACCATCGGTCCTACACGAAGAGGACGAACGTCACCAGGATGAAGAGGGGAATCAGGATCAAGATCGAGTAGCCCAGGTAGCCGAAGAACGACGGCATCGCGTAACCATCCTCCTCGGCCATCGCTTTCACCATGAAGTTCGGGCCGTTGCCGATGTAAGTGAGCGCTCCCATGAACACCGCGCCGCAACTGATCGCCGCCAGCACGTTCTCCTTCTCCGCGCTCATCAGGACGCTGAAATCAGCAGCGCCGGGTCCCGCCGCCAGGGTGCCGAACGTCAAATAGGTCGGCGCGTTGTCCAGGAACGCCGATAACCCTCCCGTCAGCCAGAAATACTGCCACGGCTCCGTCATCCCCAGCTTGTCGCCGTGCAGTTTCAGCCGTTCCAGCGCCGGCACCATGGCGACGAAGATGCCGATGAACAGCACGGCCACCTCGACGATCGGCACCCAACTGAAACGGTTGGCCTGCCGCAACTCCTGAGACGTAACCGTGAGCGAGACCAGGCCGAGCAGCAGTTGCGCGATCTCGGGCAGGAAGTAAGGCTCCAGGGCTGTGCCGGTGAGAGACCCCTTGCTGACGACCGCGCCGAGGACACCCGCGAGAAGCGCGAAGCCGAGCAGGCCGCGCAGCCGCAGCGGTTTCGCGTCCGCGGCGGTCGGCGGCCGTTCGTCTCCGCGCGTTGCGCGTGTGTCCCAGACAAAGAAGATGACCAGCAGGAGGCCGTTGACGATGAGCCACTCGTACTTCAGGTTCTGGAGCGTCCAGAAGAAGCTGACCCCCTTGAGGAAGCCGAGGAACAGCGGCGGATCGCCCAGCGGCGTGAGCAGGCCACCGGTGTTGCTGACAAGGAAGATGAAGAAGACCGGCAAGTGAGCCACACGCAATCGGCCCCGATTCATTCGCAACAGGGGCCGAATCAGGAGCATGCTCGCGCCCGTCGTACCGATGAAGCTCGCCAGGCACGCTCCCAGGGCGAGCAGGAGGGTGTTGTTGCTCGGTGTGCCGCGGAAATCGCCCTCGACGACGATGCCGCCGGAGATGGTGTACAGCGACCAGAGCAGCACGATGAACGAGAAATACTCGGCCAACTCGTGCAGCAAGGCATGAACGCCGGGTTCGCCGAGTGTCAGGAGATAGACGGCGACGAGAGCGGCGAGGGGAAAGGCGACGAGGGCCTTGTTGCGGTTATCGTGCCACCAGTGTCCTGCCGCCAGCGGCAAGATAGCGATGCTCAGCAGCAAGAGGACGAACGGCGCCGCCGACCACCAGGGCACCTCGAGCGGCGTGGCTTCCGCTGCCTGAAGGGTCGAGGTCAGGATCAGCAGTATTGCGAGGGAAAGGACTCGCATCATCGGACTCTCCCCGAGGGCATGTTCAGGCGAGCGGCACGGCGTAAGCGTGCCGGTGAATCGGACAAACCGGCACACTTACGCCGTGCCG
>JBBSDR010000427.1:0-6161 GCA_038240465.1 Gemmatales bacterium | reverse complement strand
CACCATCCTCAAGGGATTCGGCGCGCGTTGGGACGAGACGGAGACAATCAGCCTTCGCTCGTGTTGGAGCATGGTCAAGGCGTTTTTGCTCGGCAGCGAATACCGCTATTCGCCCGTGAGTTCGCTTTATGCCGGGGGACGGAGTCAGGACTTCGCGCTCCAGAAGGCACGGCATACGATTAATGAGAGGCTGCACCTTCGTCTGTGGATCACTCCGCTGAGGTTCCTGGGCAAACCTGTCTGGATCGGACAGATCAGCAGGGACATCGGCGTCCGCTTCACGCTGAAAACCTGGAACCTGACCACGCACGCGATTGATCCCAATGTCGATGAGGCGCGGGATTATGTACTCGATGACCTCATGGAAGCCGGTCGAGTCTCGCATGTGGGATACGTCGCCGGCGCGCAATCTTCCGAGCGAACGGCGCCAAGACGCAATCTGACGGGTGATCCCTACTTCACGAACGGTCTCCGCGCGGTCATTGTTTTCTCGGAAACCCGAACGAACCCAACGTTCCTCGGCTGGATGTAAGAATGTCTCGCTCTCAGGATGAGAGGCCGCGACGAACGATAAGTTGCACGTCCGGCTGGGTCTGGAGGAGGCCGTCAAGGAAAGCTTTGAACGACTCACGACGAATTAACAGGCTGATGGGTGTTATCTCAATGAAGAAACTGGACGATTGGAGTCCCGTTTATTATTCTACTCTGCATATCCCATTCGTCCAGATGGAGCCGATCAAACGAGATTTTGACGAGCTTTTTTCGTCAATCTACGAGAACCCACATCCCTCTTCGCAGGAGACAAGAGCATGCTGCTACGGTGCTAGATGAGAAAATGACCTGCAGGACGCTGTCGGGTACGGAAAAGAAAGCGAACGCGGAAGCCGAACACATGGTTTGGCTGAGCGAGAAAGTCCCTGGGGGGATCGTGAAACATACGCGCGTCACTACGCAGGACGGCAAGACGGTGGCCGATCCTTCGGGGCCTCGTCGTATGGAGGGACCACAGCCTACCACGCCTCGGGAACCGTCCAGAGCGGACTGTACGCGGGCCAGGGATATCACTACGCCGGCACCACTAACTACGGCGGCTATTCCGCAGGTGGCTTCCGCTCGACCAGCGTCTACGGCGGCGGCTATAGCGCTGGAGTTTATCGGGGGTGGTAGTTCCGTGGGTAAGGCGAGCAGGGGACGTGAGTCCCCTGTTTGTCACTGCTGCAGGGGACTCATGTCCCCTGCTCGCCTGCTTCGATCTGGCTCAGACACGGAGAAGTTTCAGCGAGGACGGCCTGGTTGCGGCCGGCATTCTTGGCCCGGTACAGCGCCTCGTCCGCCAGGCGCAGCACACCGATCGGGTCGGCATGCTCGCCCCGCCAGCAGACCGCTCCAAGGCTGATTGTCACCACGACCCGGCGGTCCTCCACGTCTATGGATTCCCGCGTGACGGCCCCGCGCAATCTGTCGGCCAGCCCGAGCGTGGCCCGCTCATCGCAGCCGGGCAGCACAACAAGGAACTCCTCGCCGCCGTAACGGCCGAGCGCGTCGTATGGCCTCAGTTCCGCCTGCATGCGCCGGGCAGCCAGATGCAATACCCGGTCGCCGGCAAGATGGCCGTGGGTGTCGTTGATTTGCTTGAAATGGTCCAGGTCGGCCAGCAGGACCGCCACAGGACTCTTCTCGCGGCCGGCGCGGGACAATTCCCGTTCGAGAATGTCCAGAATGGCGGCCCGGTTCCACACTCCGGTCAGTGAATCCCGAGTGGCCTGCTCCTCCAGCCGCGCTTGCACGGCCAGCAGTTGTTCTTGCAGGCTCACGATCCGCCGGCCGGCGTTCAGGCGAGCGTCCAACTCCGCGATGTCGGCCGGCTTGGCGAGGAAGTCATCCGCCCCGGCCTCCAGGGCTTCAAGCTTCTCTTGCCGGCCGCCCCGGCCGGTCAGCAGCACGACGTAGGTGTAAGGTCGGGAGGCATCATTGCGAAGCTGCTGGCAGATCTCGATCCCATCCAGGCCGGGCAGTCCCCAATCGAGCAGGACCAGACGCGGGGCGTCCGGGGCCTGCAGCACCTCCAGGGCAACCCGGCCGTCGTGGACGATCAGGGGATCATAGTCCCAGGAGAGAAGCAAGGCACCCAGCAGGTGGGCCTGCTGGATATCGTCCTCGGCAATCAGGATCTTCATGGCGAGCCTCGTATATCCAGGAGAAACCCGGGCAAGAGGCAAAACCGCCACATTTCCTTGGCGCGGCAAGAGTTGTTGTCAGCGAAGGCGCGGCGCACGATGCGTGCCGATGCCGCCACTGTCCTGGCGGAAGTAGCTGCCCGACGTTCGCGACCCGATCGGCTGGCCCGCGGTCGGAACCGGCGGAATGATGTCGTCGGCAATCCGCGAGGCCGGCCGGTCGAATAACTCGCGCTGCCTCTGTTCCAGACCGCGGATGCGAGTGGTGAAGATAGTCTCATCGTAGCGGCGCTGGAGTTCCGGCAGCGTCCCGGAATAGTAATTAATAGCGGGATCGCCGCCATTGGCCAGGTTCAGATAAGGACTGAGACGCGCTCCGCCCCCGGGAGGCCGGTAGCGGTTGAAATTGGAGGACGGATACTGCGCGTGCGCGGTGCCGGTATTGAGCCAAAGCCCCGCCAGGCACGCCAGCGCCAGCGCCAGCAAGAGTTTGTTCATGGGTCTATTCCTTGTCTGCCTGCCTTTGTTCCGGCCGCGCCGGAGTTCAACTCCAGCGCGGCCCCACGAACATTCACCCTAACTCAACCGCGATGCCTGTCAAGCAAAACTCTCAGCGATTGAGGCCGTTATTGTTGTTGCCGCTTGAACCTGACCGGGCATTGATCGCATTCTTCGTACTCGCACCGAGGAGGACGCCGCCGGCAATGCGCTCGAACGGATCGATTGTCTTGCTCACCTCGGACAGCGCCCGGATGCGGGCGTCGGACTGAATGAAGATGCGATCGTTGGGGAACATCTGGTAGTTACTGGCAACCTGGACCCCCTGGCTGATGGCTCTCCAGTCGATCGGCAGCAGTTGATGCGTCGAGGGCCGCGCCAGCCAGATCTTCTTCTTCGCTGCCTGGGGAGGCAAACCACCGATCTTGCCCAGGGCGTCCAGGACCGTGTCGCTGCCATTGATCGGAATTCGTGCAACTGATGCGCCATTGCCGCCGCCGTCCGCGATCAGGTAGCAATACTTGCTGGCAAACTCCACCATATCGACGACGATCTCGTCGGCCACGTCGATTGTAACCTTCTTGTCATCCGGGTCTGTCACCGTGTACGGCTTGAGCTTCTTGGAGAGTTTCTCAGCAATCGCACTCTTGGCGTCGTCGAGGGTCAAGCCCGCGACGTGAACGGTCCCGTAGACGCCGATCGTGATCGAGCCGTCCGGACGAACGAGGAACTGTCCATCAATCGGCTGGGGGACACGTTTGGGATCGCGGAGCAACTGGACCGAGATAATGTCGGGCGGTTCGATGACGTAGGGAGGCAGGGCGGTCTTGTGGCCCTCATGCGGCACGGCATGGCTGTGAATGATGCCCGAGTGCGGATGCATCATCATCCCCGGATGGCCCTCGACCATGACCGTGTGCGGATCCGAGACGATCTGGCCGTGCATCGGACCATCCGCCCGGCGCGGCGGCGGCAGTTTCTCCATGTCAAGCGGCTGCATTCGTGGCTCTTGCAGGGAGAGTCCGGCCCCAAGGTGTTGGGGTCGCACTTCCAGGCCCGGCCCGAGCAGGGCCGGCCCCTCGGTATCGGCGGCACGCGGCAGGGCGCGGTAGGAACTGACCTGGACCGGAACTCCGCCGGCCATCTCCTCGGCACTGGCGCGGATAATGGGCGACTGCATGGTCACGGCCGAGCGGAGCGGCGCGCCGGATACGACCGGCATGCTCGCAACGGGTGCCGAGGAGGCGATTACGCAGTCCGCCTGCCTCTCGATGCAGGGCCGATAGCCGCGCCGCGAGGCCACGGCGTTGAGGGCCCCATTGGGATGCATGGCCACCCAGCCGTTCTGGCAGCCGGCCGCGCACAGCCCCAAAAGGGCCCCCACTCCCAGCAATACCCGGTTGTGGAATCTGTTCGTCATGAGCGCTTCCCTGTCTTCACGGAGGGCCGAGACCCTGGGGACACGTCGCCTGACGCATCCTTCCTTGTCAGCGGAGACGACCGATCATCTCCGCCCTGAGAGAAGTATCGGTGTCCGTCCGTTTGCCCTCCGCGCTGGATTTGCCGTTCCTCGTCGCTTTCTCCAGTCGTCCAAGGAATGATGCGCAGAACTGTTCCCCACGGAAATATCGGAACAGGCTCACCAGGTTGACAGGGATGCGTGTCTTGCCGCTTGCGGCTTGGCGGCCTGCCCCGCTTGGCCGCGGAGGCGAACCACTCGTGTTGCCTGGATGGGACGAATTGGTATGATGCTGGCCGGCGAGCGAGTCTCTCGCCCGGAATTGAAAACATCCGCGCAAGGAGGTTGCGATGTCGAAGAAGACGAACTGCCCTATCAATCGCGAGCAGTTTCGCAGCCGGGCTCGGCCCGTCACCATCACCGTCTGCGACATTCCCATGGTCGTGCCGACCAAGGAGTTCTCGACCGGCTCCCTGGGCTGGTATCTCAACGGCAAGACGGTGATCGAGATTGATGGAACGCCCGTGCAGGTGCAACTCGGCCTGAGTTTGACGATCATCGGCAGCAAGGAGCTTCCGCTTGACATTCCCGCACCGACGCCGTCCCCCGCTGAACCCGCTCAACCCACTCAGACTTCTCAGCCTGTCGAAGCAGTTGCAGCAGCCGCATAAATCCGAAATCCGAAATCCGAAATCCGAAATTAAGACACTCTGATCTTCTTTCGGATTTCGGATTTCGGATTTTCATGAGGATGTTTCCTTGTTGACTCGTTCTTCGAGGAACGCCACGAACTCGTCGATCACCGGGTCTGGGCCATCGCCGAAGTTGCAGTGTGTGCCTTCCTTGGTCCAGCTGCACAGGACGGTTCGCGGCATGCCATCGAGGCTCGCTCCCCGTTCGAGGGTGTAGTAGCGCAGCGGCGCGTTGCGGTCAGCCGGATCGATGTCGTCGAGCGGCACCATGAGGACCAGGGCGATGAAATGGGTCCCCGTGATGAACCACGGCTCGGGCATCTCGACGACGGCGCAGGGATAGTCGCCGATACGGAACTTGTGTACGACGAACTCGGCGGGGTTGATGGAACTGATCTCGCCGCGTTCGCGGCAATGCTCATCGACCTGTTTCCAGACGTCGGTGAGGAACTCGGTGGCCTCGGGCGAGGCGAGCATGCTGAGACAGCCGACGGGATGGGTGAAGGCGAGTTGGCGCAGGGCAATGTGAGCGAAGGTATAGTGATGGCAGTGCGGCCGATCCTGGTTCGGTTCGCCGAAGTGAGAGGACAGGTCGTCGGGATTGTCGGAGGACGCCACGGGCCGCTCCTTGCAGAAGGGTAAGAGGGTGTCGAGGTGACGCCTCTGTCAGCGTAGCCGTCGTGGAAGTGCCATGCAATGGCCGCCGCTTGCCGCTTGCGGCTTAGCGGGTTCCACCGCTAAGCCGCGAGCGGCAATTCATCGCGGCAGAAGTTTCAGAAACCGCGCATACGGTTCGCTCCAGCGTTCCGAATCGCGCGGCGTGTAAGTGATGACCGGGAACGAGCGCCGCACCACCTCGCGCGCCTCGCTCAGCGAACCGAGGACGCCGACGCCGATCGCCTGCATCAGGACGTTGCCGATCGCCGTCGCCTCGACCGGACCCGCCACGACCGGACGATTGCAGCAGTCCGCGGCCAACTGACACAGCAGCGCGTTCTGACTGCCGCCGCCGACGATGTGGATCACTTCCAGCGGCTTCCCCGTCAACTCTTCCAGTCGTTCCAGCACCCAGCGATAGCGACACGCCAGGCTCTCCAGACAGCAGCGAATAACACTTCCCGGCTCCTGCGGCGCTGGCTGGCCCGTCTTGCGGCAGAAGTCGGCCAGGGCGGACGGCATGCTCGGCGGCAGCAGGAACGAGGGATCGTCGGGATCGACGAGGCTGACAAACGGCGGCGCGGCTTCCGCGAGGCGCGTGATCTCGTCGTAGCCGAGCGACTTGCCCTGTTTCTCCCAGGCCCGGCGGCACTCCTGAACCAGCCACAGGCCCATGAT
>JBBSDR010000426.1:0-6168 GCA_038240465.1 Gemmatales bacterium | reverse complement strand
CTGCCGATTCCCGGCAACGACGACAGCATTCGCTCCATCGAACTGATGCTGGCCAAGCTGGCCGATGCCATCCTCGAGGGCCGGGCCGCGCTGCCTTCCGATCAGCAGCATCTGGTCAAGCCGAGGCAACCGGCGGTGAGCAATCAGGCCAGCGCGGCGAACCCGACACCCGCCGCAGCGGTCGTAGAATAGGAGGCTCCGCACGAGGGGCCGAGGTCACAAGGACGCGAGCAAGGGACGAGATACCATGGCTGAGATTACCGCGGCGGCGGTCAAGACGCTGCGCGACCGGACCACTCTGCCGATGATGGAGTGTAAGGCCGCGCTGGTCGAAGCGGACGGCGACATGGAAAAGGCCGTCGTCATCCTGCGCACCAAGACCAAAGGCAGGACAGTCAATTTTGCCAATCGCGAGACCGCCGAGGGCCGCATCGGCATCTATTCCGACGATAAGGCGGGTGGCATCATCGAACTGCGCTGCGAGACCGCGCCATCGGCCAAGAGCGATCTGTTCGTCGCCCTGGCGAATGACCTGGCCAGGCAGGTCGCCCTCAAGGGAGCCAAGACGCCCGAGGAACTGCTGGCCCAGCCGTTCGTCGGCGATCCGTCGAGGACGGTGGCGGACCGGATCGGCGACGTCTTCGGCGTCGTCCGCGAGAACATGAAGCCGGCGAGGATGAAGGCGTTCGCCGGCCTTGTCGGCGGCTACGTCCATCACGACGGCGCGAGCGGCGCGATGGTCCTCGTCGAGGGGACGCAGTCCAACGCGCAGATGCTGCGCGACGTCTGCATGCACATCACCGCGACGCGGCCGGCTTACGGCCGCCGCGAGGACGTGCCGGCGGATATCGTGACGCGCGAGATGGAACTGGCCAAGGCGCAGATCGCGGCTGATCCCAAGAACGCGACCAAACCGCCCAACATCATCGAAAAGATCGCCGAGGGCAAACTCAAGACCTGGTTCGCCGAGAACGTCCTCACCGAGCAGTTGTTCGTCAAGGACGACTCCAAGACCGTCGGCGCCCTGCTCCAGTCGGGCGGCCTCAAGCTCGTCTCGTTCGTCCGCTACAAGGTAGGCGAGTTGAGCTGATTCGATCCGCCGCTTGCGGCTTGGCGGGTACAACCGCCAAGCCGCAAGCGGCCCTTATTCCCCGCCGAACTGCCATACTTCACAGCACCTCGTCGCGTCGGCTTCCTCACCGAGTTCCAGCAGAAACGTCTCTCTCGTTCTCACCGTTTTGGGTGGCTCCGGCTGCGCATCCGCGTTCGTCAGAAAGCGCAGACACCAGAAGCCCTCCGCATAAGGTGCGGGCAGATGTCCGAGATCATCCACCCAGACAACGCGCTCGCCAAGCAGACGCAGATACCATTCGAGACTCGGATAGAGCCGCGGCGGCGCGGCCAGGACGAAGATCCGCCCCGGCCGTCGCTCCAACTCGCGAATTAGCTCTCGCGCTTGGTCGTCGCCGTGCGTCTTGAAGGGCTTGCGGATGTCCCTTGCCGCGCCGCCGAGTCCGAACAGCATGAGCAGGGCGACAGATGCCAGAACACAGACGCGACGCATCGTCAGCGAGAAAACGCGGCGCAGAAGCGTCGCCAGGCCAAGGCCCGCCAGCAGACAGATCGACGGGGCAAGGTGCTGGGCGACACGCGCACTGCCGCCGTAAGGATACTTGCCCAGCGCCGCCGCGATGAAGTTGAGCAGAAACGGGGCCAGGAGCAGCACCAGGACCGAACCCCGGCTCGTTCGTCGCAGGACGAGAGCGCCGAGCAGGCAGGCCAGCAGCGTCAGCAGGCTGCCCCCCGAACGGCCGCCGATCGGATAGGCGAGCATGTTGCCGGTGTGTGCGTCGAACAACCAGCGAACCAGTTCGACCGGTCGCCAGGGTGGAAACGTCGCGTCCCAGTAGCCGGAGGATGCTCCGACCATTGAGGCATGCTGCTGCTGGCCGACGAACAGGAACAGCACGGCGAAACTGGCAAGGAGGAGGAGATTGTAGCCGAGATAGAGAAGCCAAGGTGTTGTCTTGCTTTCGCGGCGAACCGTGGGCAAGAGAGCAAGGCTGACAGCGCCGGCCGTGAAGACCGCGGGATAGGAAGCGGCCAGGGCGATAGGCACGAGTACGAGCAGTCCAACGAGGGGAGTGAGCCGGGCAGGACTGCGGAGCCAGGCGGCTGCGGGCGTCAGCAGCACCAGCGACATCAGCAAATCGAAGGCGTAGGGCTTCACCTCGCAACTGTGACGGATCGGATAGTACGAGACGGCGAACAATCCCAGCGCGAGAATCGCCGCCGGTCGCGACAGGACCAGGCAAGTGAGACGGGCAAACAGCACAAGCGACGCAAGACCGGCGATCAAGGCGGGGAGGCGAAGTGCCAACTCCGAGGGACCGAGCAGTTGCAAGGCAGCCCACTCGATCCAAAGGAACAACACCGGCGCGACCTGATCGAAGCGAAGCGGCCCCGTCAGTTCGGCCGGCGAACGGTCGAGGACGTTGAGGCAGACAAAGGCTTCGTCTCCCCAGATAGGAAAACTGAGGAAATAGCGGAGCAGGCGCAGCAAAACGCCGGCGCCCAGCAGCACAAGGACCAGCGAACGATACCGCATGGAGGAGGGTTGTACCATCCGGGCGAGAACGAGAGGAAGGTGAATTCGAGGCGCGCGGCTGATCGTCTCGAATCGGTCTGGTCAGGCTGAAGCGGTTCTGGCATGATGTCGCCCCGATGGCGGCGATGGTCCCGCCGCTCCACGGACGGAGAAGTACGCCATGACGCACAGCGCCGCGGATAGCACCGGGCAGCCCGCAAGGCCCTCCCGGATGATCCTGCGCGGCGTCCGCATCGGGCTGTTCCTCTGCCTCGCCCTGATGCTGATCAACAGCTTTGTCGCCAACAACCTGCATGTCGTTGTTCCCGGACAAATCTACCGGGCGTCACAAATGTCCGGTCCAAGCCTCGAACGAGTCATTCAGCATCTCGGCATTCGCACGGTCATCAATCTGCGCGGCCCTTGCCTCGATCTGCCCTGGTATCGCGATGAATGTCGAGTCACCAGCCGCCTCGATGTCTCGCAGGAGGATATCTGCTTTTCCGCCGGACATTTGCCGCCTGTCGATGAAGTCCACAGGCTGATCGAGGTCCTCGATCGGAGCGAATATCCCATCCTGTTCCACTGCTTTCGCGGCGTCGATCGCACTGGGCTGGCCACAACCCTCGTCCTGTTGCTAAAGACGGAAACCCCTTTGGCCGAGGCGCGCCATTCGCTCAGTCCGCGATACGTTCACCTGCACTTCGGACGAACGGGGCATCTCGACCAGTTCCTCGATCTGTATGAGCGCTGGTTGCAGGAGCAGGGAATGGAACACAGCCAGGCCCACTGCCGTGACTGGCTGTTGCACGGATATCGCGGCGACCGTTGCAATGCCCGGCTCGAACTGCTCGGCCTGATCCTGCCCGGCCACGGCGTGGTGCAGCCTGTGGAAGTGTCCAACGACGCTGCCCCGGAACCAAACGGCAAACGCAAGCTGCGCGTGCCGCGAGACGTTCCGATCGGCGTCCGCGTTCGCTGCCACAACACGTCGGACCAGCCCTGGGACTTTCATCCAAGTGACAACGCCGGCATCCACGCCTACTGGCGGCTGATGGACAACAAGAACATGCTCCTCCTGTGCGGCCGGGCCGGACGCTTCCACACGCGCGTCTCTCCGGGAGGACACCTGGACCTGACGCTGGCGGTTCCGCCGTTGAAATGGGCCGGCATTCACCATTTGGAAGTGAGCATGATCGACGAGCAACACTGCTTCTTTCACGAAGTCGCCATGGAACTGCTCGCGCTGGAGTTGGAGGTCCCGTGAAGAGAACCCTTCGCATCATCGGCAGCCTGGTCCTCGTCACCGTGTTGTTCTGGTGGCTGGAACCCGGCTCGGTGATTCACGAGCTGGCCCAGGTTGACTGGCCTTGGTGGCTGGCCGCCTTCCTCTGCTATCTGATCGCCCAGTTGTTCAGCAGCGTCCGCTGGCAGGAGCTAGCCAGGCCCTACGGCTTCTCGCACTCGCTCGGCGCCTATGTCGGCTTCTACTTTGTCGGCAATTTCTTCAACCAGGTGCTGCCGACGTCTGTGGGCGGCGACGTGGCCCGCGCCTGGTATCTGGGCCGCGGCTCTGGACGTGCCGGGCAGGCGGTCCTGTGTGTCCTCGCGGATCGTCTCATCGGTCTATACGTCCTGGTGGCGATGGCCTGCACCGCGGCAGTTTTTGTGCCGTTGCCCGGATGGGTGATCGCAGCCGTGGCGGTTGCTGGACTGGCCGGCGCAGCCGGTCTCGTCTTGCTACGGCTATTGCCGCGCAGCGAGGCGAGCGACGAGTTGCCCCGAAGCAAACTGCAGGAACTGACGGGGACACTGGACGTCTATCTCTGTTCGCCGCGCTTGCTTGTGCGGGCCGCCGGCTGGTCGCTGCTGGTGCAGCTCTTGAATGTAGTGATGGTCTGGTGTATTGCCAGGGCCGTCGATGCGCCGGTGCCGTTGGCCTACTGTCTGGTGCTGATGCCACTGGTGACACTCCTGACCCTGATGCCCAGTGTCGGGGGCGTGGGCGTGCGCGACTGCGGGACGGTGGTGCTGCTGGCGCCGCTGGGTGTGGCGAGGGCGCAGGCGATGGCGCTGTCGCTGTTGTGGTACTTGGTATTCGTGGCGGCTGGCCTGGTTGGAGCGGTGTGGTATCTGTCCGGTCGTCTTCCTCGCTGTGAGGTGCGAAGCGATGCAGAGTCTGTCAGTGGTGATCCCGATCAAGGACGAACGGGACAACCTGCGGCCGCTGCATGAGCGGCTGACGCGGGCGCTCGATCCGTTGGGGATGGTCTACGAACTCCTGTTCATCGACGACGGCAGTTCCGACGGCTCCTATCAGGTCCTCGAAGAACTGGCCGCTCTCGATAGGCGGGTCAAGGTGGTGTCGCTGCGCCGCAATTACGGCCAGACGCCCGCCCTGCAAGCTGGCATCGACTGGTCCACCGGCGAGGTCATCGTCACCATGGACGGCGACTTGCAAAACGATCCGGCCGACATTCCGATGCTGCTCGAGAAGCTGAACGAGGGCTACGACGCCGTCTTCGGCCTGCGCGAGAAGCGCAAGGATCGTTTCATCCTGCGCAAGATTCCGAGCCTGCTGGGCAACTGGATGATTCGCAAGGTGACGCAGGTGGACATCAAGGACATGGGCTGCACGTTGCGGGCGATGCGCCGCGACCTGGCGGTTTCGCTGCCCCTCTACGGCGAGTTGCATCGCTTCGTGCCGGTGCTAGCGCAGCAGTGCGGCGCGCGGGTGACGCAGGTGCCGGTCCGTCATTATCCGCGTGTGGCCGGCAAGACGAAGTACACGCTGTCGCGGACCTTCCGCGTGATCCTCGACCTGATCACGGTGAAGTTCCTGCACAGTTACGTCACGCGGCCGATGCATGCGTTTGGGCAGTGTGGCCTGGCCCTGATCGCGGGCGGGTTTCTGAGCTTGTTCGTCACGATCTGGATGAAGGTTGCCAGCCGGGTTGACATGACGGGCAATCCGCTGCTGCTGTTGAGCGTGATGCTGGTCCTGGTCGGCGTGCAGTTCATCTCGATGGGTCTGATCGGCGAACTGCTGACGCGAACGTATCACGAGAGCCAGGGCAAGACGTCGTATGAAGTGAAGAAGACGCTGAACCTGGACGAGTCAACGGAGCGGAAGGCGGCGTGAGTGCATGCCATCGAACGCGCTAAATCACTGGATGACAGCGCGAGCGACCGCCCTGGACCAGTTCGAGCATGCGCATCTGCGAATTCGCAGCACCACACCGGGGCGTCGTCGTGCCACCCAGCAGATCAATCAAGCTTACGCAATGATGCTGTCGTCACAGTTCCAGGGTTTCTGCCGCGAATTGCACGATGAGTGCGTCGCGGTCCTGACGACCATCGTACCGCTGACCCTGGTGCGCGATCTGTTCGGCAAGGGTTTAGTGTACAGTCGAAAACTGGACGCCGGCAATCCGAACCCAGGCAACCTCGGCTCCGATTTTGGACGGTTCGGGCTGGCGTTCTGGGATGCGGTGCGCCATGATGATCGAAGGAACCAAGCAAGGCATGGCCATCTCGAAGACCTGAACCGATGGCGGAACGCCATCGCGCATCAGGACTTT
>JBBSDR010000425.1:0-6169 GCA_038240465.1 Gemmatales bacterium | reverse complement strand
GGACGGCGTCACTGGGAAGGGTTTCACGGATGGTGGGTCACGGCCATGTCGGACGCGCTGAATGAAGTCCTCCCTCCGGAGTATTTTTCCGAGTTCCAGGTGACGCTCGGCACGCGAATCGAGGTAGACGTGGGGAGGTTCACGGAAACCGAGGACCTCATCGAGCCTCTTTCCAATGGCGACACGACTGCCGTCCAAACGCGCGTCTGGGCGCCGCCCACACCTGTTGCGGTAGTTCCGGCCCAGTTTCCCGACGACTTCGAGGTGCAGGTCTTCAGCAGCATGACCGGGCCGACTCTGGTCGCGGCCATCGAACTCGTCAGCCCGAGGAACAAGGACCGCGACGAAGCGCGCCGTGCTTTTGCGGCGAAATGTGCGGCCTACCTCCAGCGGGGCATTGGGCTGATCGTGGTGGACATTGTCACCTCACGCCACGCCAACCTGCACGACGAACTGGGGACGCTGCTCGGACACAGCAACGGCTTCGCATTTCCCACGCCCACGCCGCTCTACGCGACGGCGTATCGGCCAGCTCATCGGCAGGAACGCAACGAGATCGACCTGTGGCGCGAGCTGCTCGCGGTCGGGCAACCGTTGCCGACTCTCCCGCTGGCGGTACTCGGACTCGGCTGTTTGCCGATCGACCTGGAGGGGACCTACATGGAAGCAACGCAACGCGGAAGGATCGCCTGAGAGAATGCTTCTGGCGTGGCCTTTGCACAGAGGAAGTCTCGGAGTCGGCGAAGGAAATGCCGGCGGGGGACGAGGACCAAACGATGCCGACTCGACACGAACGGATTGAAGGGGGCCTGATCGGGCTGCTCGTTGGCGATGCCCTGGGTGTCCCTTATGAGTTCGAGAACATCCCGCCGCTGGCGGAAATCGAGTTCGTCCCGCCAGCCGGACACTGGCACGCCCAGCCGGGGACGCCTCCGGGAACGTGGTCGGACGATGGGGCGCAGTCCCTCTGTCTGCTCGCCTCCCTGCTCGCCTGCGACCGGCTCGATCCGGAAGACCTGGCGGCTCGCCTGCTGCGCTGCCACAGTCAAGGCTATCTCTGGGTCGATGACCGCGCGTTCGACACCGGAGCGACCACGGCGGCTGCCTTGCGCGGATACCGCGACGGCCGACCGGCGCTGGAGGCTGGCCTCACGGGGGAGCAGGACAACGGAAACGGCTCACTCATGCGCTGTCTGCCGCTCGCCTTGTGGCACCGGGGAACGGATGCGCAACTGGTCGCGGACGCCCGCACTCAGTCGCGAGTCACACACGCGCACCTGCGATCCCAGATGTGCTGCTCGCTTTACTGTTTGTGGGCACGGCGGACGCTGGAAGGAGTGGACGATCCCTGGGCGGCGGCGGTGGCCGGGTTGCGGGCGCTGTGCGCTGACGACGCCGAGGCACAGCGGGAGTTGGATGAGTCGATCCGGCCTGATGACCCGCCAGGCGGGCAGGGTTCGGGGTACGTTGTCGATTGTCTGCATTCGGCCCGGTATGCCGTCGCGGCCGGATCATTCGAGGCCGTCCTCAAGGCTGCGGTCGCGCTGGGCGATGACACGGACACCACTGCTTGCGTGGCGGGTGGGATCGCCGGCGTGCGTGATGGGATCGGCGCCATCCCGCAGCGCTGGCGCTGCGGTTTGCGCGGCCAGGAATTATACGGCCCGCTCTTGCTCGAACTGCTGGCCAGGGGATGACAAGAACTGTTGGATATCCCCACCGTCCAGAAGGAGAGATGGGGAGCAACCCCCCATGTAAACGGCAAGGCTCTGGCCTCGAAAGCGCGGCCAGAGCCTTCAAGTTGTTGGATGGGTCTGTCGTCCAACAGAACCCGTCACACCAACACTCAACCACAAATCGTCGTGGATTGGGCCTGTGTCCGCTCGGAAACCCGGCCCTGATGCCGTTGAACCGCCGCGCAGATGCCATCGACATCCAGCCCCAGGTCTGCCAGCAATTCGTTCCGCTCCGCATGTTCGATGAAGCGATCCGGGAAGCCCAACCGCACGATGTTCCGCGTGTCCAGGCCCGCGCCGTTAGCCGCCTCCAGCAGCACACTGCCGAAGCCGCCCTCCAGCGTCCCCTCCTCGACCGTCACCACCAGGCCGACTTCCTCGACCGCCTTCAGCAGCGTCGTCCGGTCGATCGGCTTGCAGAAGCGGGCGTTGATCACGCCCACCGATAGCCCTTCCTCACGCAGCCGATCCGCCGCCTTGACGCACGTCGGGAACAGGGTGCCATAGGCCACCAGGCAGACATCGTCGCCCCACTCCAACACCTCGGCCTGTCCCAGTTCGACAGGCGTCGCCGGCCGCTCCACCTTCTCGAGGTTCGCCTTGGGGTAGCGGATTGACACCGGACTCGGCTGCTCCAGCGCGAACCGCAGCATCGGCGCCACGTCCGTCTCGTCGCCCGGGGCCATCACCACGAAGTTCGGCAGCAGCCGGATGTACGTCGTATCGAAAGCGCCGTGATGCGTCGGACCGTCGGGACCCGTCAGGCCGGCGCGGTCCAGACAGAGCGTCACCGGCAGGTTCTGCAGGGCCACTTCCTGGAACAACTGATCGAACGACCGTTGCAGGAAGGTCGAGTAGATCGTGACGATGGGCCGCATGCCCGACTTCGCCAGGCCAGCCGCGAAGGCGACCGCGTGCGATTCGCAGATGCCGGTGTCGAAGAAGCGATCCGCGAAGTCGGTGCGGACCTTCTCCAGTTTGTTGCCCTGGCACATCGCCGCCGTGATGACCGCCACGTCCTTCCTGCTCTCCATCACCTTGTAGATGGACGAGGAGACCGCGTCGGTGTAACCCTTGGCACCCCCCTTCTTCAGCGACAGGATGTTGCGTCCCGGCCCGACCTCCGCCAGCACGGGCGGCGTGTGGAAGGTGACCGGATCCTTGCTCGCCTCGGCGACGCCCTGCCCCTTGCGCGTCAGGACGTGCAGCAGGATCGGGCCTTCCTGGTTCTTGAGATCGCGCAGCCAGCGCCGCAGCGTCGGCAGGTCGTGGCCGTCGATCGGGCCGAAGTAGCGGAAGCCCATTTCCTCGAACAGCATGCCGCCGGTGAAGAATGCCTTCATCGAGTCGCGAATCTGCTCGACCAGTTGCACCATCGGGCCGCCGACGAGCGGTATCTTCGACAGCAGGTTGGACAGGTGCCGCTTGGAACCCTGGTAGAAGTTCGTCAGCCGGGCCTGATCGAGACAGCGCGCCAGGGCGCCGACGCGCGGACAGATCGACATCTCGTTGTCGTTGAGGATGACCAGCAGGCGTTTGTTCAGCCCGCCCGCGTTGTTCATCGCCTCGAAGACGATGCCCGACGGCAAGGCACCGTCGCCGATGACCGCGACGCTGCGCTGTTCGGGATGGCCCATCAGATCGTCGCCGACCTTGAGGCCGAGGGCGCACGAGACGGAGCAGCCGGCGTGGCCGGTCATGAACAGGTCGTAAGGACTCTCGTTCGGGTTGGGATAGCCCATCAGCCCGCCGCGCGTGCGAATCGACTCGAACTGCTCGTAACGGCCGGTGATCAGCTTGTGCGGGTAGATTTGATGGCCGGTGTCCCAGATCAGGCGGTCCTTACTGAAGTCATACGTCAGATGCAGGGCGAGACACAGTTCGACGACGCCGAGGTTGCTGGCGAAATGGGCCGGCCGGATGCGCAGCACGCGCACCAGTTCTTCGCGCATCTCGTCCGCCAGCAGTAAGAGCTGGGAGTCGCTCAGCTTTTGCAGGTCCGCGGGCGACTGAATCGTCGATAACAGTGAAGCGGTCATGTCCTATTCCTTCCCGAAATTCAGGCCGAATGAGGCATCCTGGTCGTCATCCGCTGAATCGCCGATCGATGATTTCGTCAATCATCAATCGACATTCATCGATCCTATCTATCCCGTTCCACCACATACCGGGCGAGTTGGCCGAGTCGTTCGCCGGCGCTGCCGAGAGGCAACAGCACCCGGCACGCTTCCTGACAGAGACGCTCCGCGCGTTGCCGGCTCTCCGTGGCGCCAAGCAGGGCGGGATAGGTCAGTTTACCCCGATCGGCGTCTTTCCGCACTCGTTTTCCCGTCTGCTCGGCCGAACCCTCGACATCGAGCAAGTCGTCCGTGATCTGGAATGCCTGTCCGAAACAGCGTCCGTACACATCGAACAGCTTGAGCAATTCCGGATCCGCGCCGTCCGCCAACTCCCCCTGGGCCGCCCACACGCCCATCCGCAGCGATGCCCGGAACAGGGCGCCGGTCTTGCGCGCGTGCAGGAACTCGAGGTCCTCCAGCGAGGTCGAAGACCCGTCGCTTGCGCTCCGGGCTAGTTTGCCCTCGAAGGCGAGATCGTCCACCTGTCCTCCAACCATACCATACGCTCCGGCTCCGGATGCCAGTTCGCGACAGCAGGCCGCCGCCGTGCGCCCCGGACACCCCTCCGCCAGCACCTCGAAGGCCAGGGTCAGCAGGGCATCGCCCGCCAGGATCGCCAGCGCCTCGCCGAACTGCTTGTGACACGTCGGCAGGCCGCGGCGCAGGTCGTCGTCGTCCATCGACGGCAAATCGTCGTGAATGAGCGAATAAGTATGCACCATCTCCACGGCACAGGCCGCCGGCAAGGCCTTCGCCTCGACGCCGCCGCACGCCTCACAGGCCAGCAGGACAAGCAGAGGCCGCAGGCGTTTGCCCGGCGCCAGCAGGCTGTAAGCCATCGCCTGGCGCAGCGATTCCGGCATCCCCTGACGCGGCTTCAGGGAGCCATCGAGGGCCTGGTCCACCAGAGTCCGGCGCGACCGGAAGTAGTCGTCAAGGCTCGGATTCAAGCGTCGCCGGCTCCCTCTTCAGAAAAGTAACCGATCCCGGCTCGCTCCATTAACTCACAAGGAAGCACGCCGGCTGTTGTCCGTTGTGGCACGACATCAGAAGGGGATGTTTTCGTCGGGCTTGCGCCGCAGCCGGGGCGCGGACTTGCCCGGAGCGGTCGCCTCATGTTTGAACGGCTGCAAGACCGGCGTCCCATCCTCGACGCCGGTCAGGAGTAAGATGCGCTGCTCGGCCTGCTGCAACTGGGCATGACATTCCTTGATCAGGCGCACGCCCTGTTCGTAGCGGGCCAGCGCGTCGTCGAGTCCGAGCTGGGAGTCTTCCAGGTCGCGGACGATCTGCTCCAGTTGGACCAGCGACTGCTCGAACGATAGCTCGTCGGAAGGGTTCTCTTGCATGACAGCGGCTCCCACGCTTTATTCGCCCATCATCCCTGACGGCGACGGTTCGTCGGCCTGTTCGACGCGACTGATTACCTGTCCGTGTCGCAGCCGGGTCACGAGGACGTCTCCCGTCCGGACCTCGGCCGCATCGCGCAGCACGGCCGTCTCGCCAACCTTGCGTGTCAGGCTATAGCCTCGCCCCAGCACATTCAAGGGCGACAGGCTCTCCAGTTTGCCCGCCAGCGCCGCCAGCGCCAGCCGCGATTGCTGCAACCGTCCGCGGCCGGCTCGCCTCAGGCGTTCTCCCAGTTCATCGAGGCGTTGCGCGTGTTCCTGAATCCGTTCGAGCGGCTGGCGGAAGCAGCGCCGTCCGGCCAGGTCCGTCAGCCGAACGCGGGCCATGTCGAGGCGCTGCAACAGGGCCTTCTTCATCCGCATGGCGGCGGCGTCGAGGCCATCGACGACCTCGTGCAACGGCGGCGTCGTCACGCGCTCGGCCGCCTCCGAGGGGGTCAGCGCTCGCACATCGGCCACCAGGTCGGCGATGGTCAGGTCGGTCTCATGGCCGACACCGCTGACGATCGGGATACGCGAGCGATAGATGGCATCGGCGACGACTTCTTCGTTGAACGGCCAGAGGTCTTCGAGACTGCCGCCTCCCCGGCCGACGATCATGACGTCGATGCCGCCCAGCGTATTGAGCTGATCGATGGCCTCGGCGATCTTGGCGGCTGCCCCCTCGCCCTGAACGGGAACGGGACGCACCCAGACTTCGAGGGCCGGCCAGCGCCGCATGAGGATTTCGAGCATATCGCGAACAGCGGCCCCTGTCGGGCTGGTGACAAGGACGGCGCGGCGTGGAAAACGCGGCAGTTTCTTCTTGCGGCGCGGCTCGAAGTAGCCCCGGGCCGACAGTTTCTCCTTGAGTTGCCGAAAGGCGAGTTCAAGGGGTCCAATACCCTTGGGCTGGACCTCCTCG
>JBBSDR010000424.1:0-6171 GCA_038240465.1 Gemmatales bacterium | reverse complement strand
ATGAACTTGGAACTATTGAAGACTCCTGCCAGCGAATAGTAATCCTGCGTCGGCACGGGATCGAACTTGTGATCGTGACAGCGAGCGCAGGTCACGGTCAAGCCGAGCAGGCCGCGCGTCACCACGTCGATGCGGTCGTCGAGGATGTCGTGGACGTTGTTCATGAAGCGTCCGCCCAGGGCGAGAAAGCCCAGTCCGCGCAGGGCCTGGCGATCCTTGCCGAGTTCGAGGCGGTCGGCGGCCAACTGTTCGAGGAGGAAGCGATCGTAGGGCAAATCGTCGTTGAATGCCTTGATGACATAATCGCGATAGGTCCAGGCCCAGGGAAAGGCCGCTTCCTCGAAGAAGACATACCCCTTGGTGTCGGCATAGCGAGCGACGTCGAGCCAGTGACGGCCCCAGCGTTCGCCATAAGCGCTCGAAGCGAGCAGCCGCTCGACCTGCTTCTCATAAGCATCGGGACCGCGATCGTTCTCGAAGACGGCGAGTTCCTCGGGCGGGGGCGGCAAGCCGATCAAATCGAATGAGAGCCGGCGGAGTATCGTCCTTCGCTCCGTCTCCGGCGACAGCGTCAGTCCCTTCTCGTGCAGTTTCGCGGCGAGGAAGGCATCGATTGGGTTTCGTATTGCGGGTTTCGTATTTCGGATTTCGGGGATGGAGGGCCGGCGAATCGGCTGAAAGGCCCAGTGGCGTTTCCAGGCATCGGCGCTGGACACGGTTCGCTCGGCCGGCCAGTTGGCGCCGCTCTTGATCCAGAGGGCGAGGGCATCGATCTGTTCCGGCTGGAGTTTCTTCTTCGGCGGCATCTTGAGGTCGCCGGTGTGGCGGACGGCCTGGAGGAGCAGGCTCTGTTCGGGAGCGCCGGGTTTGACAGCGGGACCGTTGTCGCCTCCCTGGAGCAGAGCGGCGCGCGAGTCGAGGCGCAGACCGGACATCTGCTTCTTAGGGCCGTGGCAGTTGAAGCATTGTTCGACGAGGACAGGGCGGATGCGTTTCTCGAAGAAGTCAGCAGGTTGCGCCGTGGCGGAGTGGTTCGCCAGCAGAATGAGTGTGAGGATCAGGAACAACCGCTGCATGGTGTGCCTCGCAATTCGGTGGGAAAGGTATTATCCCAACTCGGCGAACACTTTGCCAGATGCGCTGTACCCGCGAGCAGCCCTCGGGTTGACACGCGAATCGCGAACGTGCTAGAAGCATCGCACTCGGATGCTGCGCGGCCTTGGAAATTCCGGCTGCGGCTCAACCCAGGGATGGGGCTGTCATGCTGTACCACCGGAGCCAGCTTCTGCGTGTCTGCTTCGTCCTCTCCGATCTCGCTGTCACCACGCTCGCCTGGCTGGGCGCTTACTACACGCGCTTCGATCTCGGCTGGCTGCCCGTCAACAAGCCGCGCGCCGATTTCTATCTCTGCTGGCGCGCCTTGCCGCTCGTGCTGCTGCTCGCTCTCGTCGCCTTCCACCTCGCCGGACAGTATCAGGTCCATCGGCTGCGCCGCTTCCGCGAAGAGATTGTCTCCGTCCTCAAGGGGACGGGGCTGCTGATACTCCTCGTGCTGGCGACGCTGTTCGTCCTGCAAGATCCCTACGAGTCGCGAGGCACCTTCGCGCTGTTTGCCGTGCTGACGGCCGGCGGCGTCTTTACCGGAAGGCGACTGGCCTGGTGGCTCATTCGCCACCTGCGCAGCCGGGGCTTCAACCAGTCCTATTCGATCATCGTCGGCACTGGCCGGGTCGCCCGCAAGACCGCGCGGGCGCTGCGCCGCGCAAGCTGGATGGGCATCAAGAACCTTGGCTTTGTCGAGGAGCATGCCGACCGCTGGACGAGCGATCTCGACGTCCTGGGACACTTCAGCAACCTGCCCGAAATCATCGGCAAGTTCCAGATCAGCCACGTCTTCATCGCCCTGCCGATGAGCCGTTACGACGACGCCCGCCGCGTCTTCGAGGTGCTGTCGCAGACGATGGTCGAGGTCCGTCTCGTCGCCGATGTGCCGAACCTGGCCGGCCTGTCGCTGACGACCACAAACCTCGACGGCATGCCGGTCGTCGGGCTGCGCGAGAACCCGCACGTCGGACTCAATCTCGTGGTCAAGCGCGTCATGGACGCGGCCCTGTCGCTGATTGGCCTGGTATTGCTGTCGCCGGTCTTTCTGGTGATTGCGATTGCCATCAAGCTGACGAGCAAGGGGCCGATCTTCTACTGCCAGGAGCGCTGTAGCCTGAATGGCCAGACGTTCAGGATGCTGAAGTTCCGCAGCCTGCGCGTCGATGCTGAGGTGCAGACCGGCGCAGTCTGGGCCGTCAAGGACGATCCACGCCGCACGCGCCTCGGTTCATTCCTGCGCAAGACGTCGCTGGATGAGCTGCCGCAACTCATCAACGTTCTCAAGGGCGACATGAGTCTGGTTGGCCCGCGACCCGAGCGGCCGGTGTTCATCCAGAAGTTCACCAAGACCATTCCGAGCTACATGGCCCGTCACCGCGTCAAGGCCGGCATCACCGGCTGGGCGCAGGTCAACGGCTGGCGCGGCAACACCTCGCTCCGCAAGCGTATCCAGTACGACCTCTACTACATCACCCACTGGACGCCCTGGCTCGACATGCGCATTCTCTGGCTGACCATTTTCCGCGGCCTCATCCACAAGAACGCCTATTGATCTGTCTCTGCCGTGTTCCGGCAATCGCGCAGCGCCGCCTCGTACTCTTCGGGTGTGTTGAGATTGCGCAGTGTCTGAAAGGACGAATCCACGTCGCGCAGTTGCTCCTCTGTCACGACGCGCGTCGGCACGCTCTCGAAGAGGAAGAAGGGCCGCAATCGGTCCTCATTCAGCAAGCGCGTCACCGTGGCGAGAACGTCGAGGCGATAGACGGCGGCGAGGGAATGGTGATAGTCGCCGACACGTGGCACGCAGATTTGCTTTTCGCCCAGCAGTTCGATAAGCCGCTGCACAAAGGCGGCCTTCAGAAACGGCACGTCACACGAGGAGAGATACGCGGCGTCTACCTTTCCCTGGAGCGATTCCAGGCCGGCTTTCAATCCCTGGAGCGGTCCACGGCCTCTCTCTTCATCGCGGACGATGACGATCTCCGAGGACAGCGCCGGCAAATCCTGGTCCGGAGCGGCGACAACGACGATCGGCCGAACGGCCTCGCCGAGCAAGCGCACGACACGCGGCAGCATCCGTTCGTCGCCGAAGGGCAACCACGCTTTCGGCTGGCCCATGCGCTTGCTCTGTCCGCCACAAAGAACGATGCCGCCGACGATCATCCTGTTCCCCGCTGATTCCATTCAAACTCACTGGTGATCTGATCCGATTCACGCTTCAGAAACGGATCGCCTGCGGCGAAATAGAGCATCCGCTCAACTGACGCGGGATCGTCAGCGCGCCAGCAAATGGTGGAGCGAACGCGGGCGATGAACTCGGCGGGTACATCCTCAGAGCCGGCATCGAAAAGCTGGTGCAGTTCATCCCGAATGGCCTGTTCCTCCACAGAGAGAGGATTGGTCTGCGTCTCGCTTGCTGGCGTGTTCGGGGTCATCATGTTTCTGCTTTCTCTGACGAATCGCGTAATCCCAGTTCGTCGAGCAGATGTTGGGGCAACCTGCCATTGGCTTCCCAGCCGCGCGCCTCATAGTACGCCTGAATCATCGCATCCAGCCGTTCGCGCGGCAAGGTCGCCTCGCCACTCCCGCCAATCGCCAGTCCCTCCGACAGGAACCGCTTTGGCAGCGTGTCCTCCGCTCTCGTCCAGCCCTCGCGCTGGTTGTAGAGCTTCTTCGCCGTCACCACACGTTTCGCCAGCAGGCGCAATTCGTCGCCGGTCACGTCCCAGCCCGTCACCGGACGCAACAGGGCGGCGGTCTCCTCCCACAAATCGCTGAAGACGCCGCGCAGGAACTTGCACAAAATCAGCGAGTCCATCAGCGCCGCCCGGTCCTCCGTCTCAGCCGCGAGGGTCGCCGCTTCGGGAGCGCCATGCAGACGATCGGCCTTGTTCGAGAAATCGACCTCGTAAGCGCCCGAACGATTGTGGTCCGCGCCCCGGCTGCCGACCGCGAAGCCGAGGGCCATCGTCTGCAGCGCGCGCGGCTCGTAGCCCGGCAGTTCCAGCCCCTTGACGTGCGGCGCGAAGTCCGGCGCCTCACCGCCGATCAACTCGGCTGCGCGCCGGCTTCCCTCCGCCAGCAGTTTACCGAGTCCCTCACGTCGCGCGATCCGCTCCAGCAGTGACAGTACCATGTCACTGTTGCCAAACCGCAGGCCCTCCTCGTGAAGCAGCCCGCGTTCGGCACATTCCATCGCGAAGGCAATCGTCGCGCCGGCCGAGATGGTGTCGAGTCCCAGTTCATCGCAGCGCTTCGCCGCACGCAGGACCGCCGCGCGATCGCTGATGCCGCACAGCGGCCCGAGAGCGAAAAGCGTCTCGTATTCCAGCCGCACTTCGCCGCCATCTGTCGCATAAATGTGTTCGCAGCCGATCGTGCAGGCAGCGCAGGAGCGGCGCGCCACACGCAACGCCCCGTTCAGGCTCTCGCCCGACAGCGCCTCCGCTCCCTCAAACTGTCCGGCCTGGAAGTTGCGCGTCGGCAGGGCAGACAGGCGATTGAACGTCAGCAGGTTGCTTACCGTGCCGAGTTCGCGATACTTCGCCGTCGCGGGGCCGAACGATCGCTGCGACAGATCGCGCGCCGCCTCGACGACGGCAGCGGCATCGGCCACCGCGACCCGTTGCGAACCGGCGACGGCGACGGCCTTGAGCTGCTTCGCTCCCAGCACCGCTCCCAGGCCACCGCGGCCCGCATGACGGTTTGCATGGCTGATCGTGGCATATCGGACCAGTCGCTCTCCAGCCGGCCCGATGACGGCACAATGAAAACGCGGTCCCAGCCGCTGCTGCAATGCCTCTTCCACCACCGAAGCGGGTTGCCCCCACAGTTCGCCGGCCGGCTCCAAACGCATCGCGCCATCGTCGAGAACCAGGATCGAGGGCGTCGCGCAGGCACCCGTGATGACGATCGCATCGCAACCGGACTTCTTGGCAGCGAGAGCAAAGTGCGACGAGGACAGGGCGTCGTTGAGGCGATTGGTCAGCGGCGATTTGGCGAGAACGGCGAACTTCGCCGACGTGGTCAGCGGCGTACCGACGAGGGGGCTGAGGCTGAAGACGAGAGGCGATTCCGGCGCGAACGGATCGACGCCGGGCGGTCCTTCTCGAAGAAGCAGATGGACGCCGAGACCGACGCCGCCCAGAAAGCGGCGCAGAACGTCCTCGTCCAGCGGCACCACTTCTCGGATGCCGCGCGTCAGATCGATTCGCAGATAGCGACCGTGATAGCCATACATCATTCCTTATTGTACCGGCGGCCGGACCCTTGCCGGCGATTCGAACTGGCAGGAAGTTGACGATGGGACAAATCGGGCAATCTTCTCGCCAGAATGCGCTATGAGATTGCGTGGCACCGCAAGCCGCTGATGATCTGCGACGCCTCAAGGCGAATGTACGCGCTGCGGTTCCTGTCCTTGGCCGAGTCGAGGCATGATTTCCTGGACAGCCTTCTGGAGGCGCTCGCCCACTTCGTTCTGGAACCGGGGAGAGAACAGCTACGAGGTTCAGGTTGCCCCGCCCTGGCCGGCGGGACCGGGAATTTCTTCCTCGCCCGGCAGGTAGAAGAGATCGGCCACACGGCAGCGAAACTCGGGCAGTTCGGGTTCGCCGCTCAGTACGTCCTCGCCCTCGAAAACCTGGGGAAGCTGGTTCGGCCGGTAGACGGTCACGCTCTGCCCCTCGGGATCCACGAGCCAGACCACAGCGAAGCCCCGGCCGAGAAACTGGGTGATGCGGCGCGTCACCTTGCCCCATTTATCGTTTGGCGACTGCACTTCAACCGCCAGCGTGGGCGGCCGATCAGAATACTTGACCTTCAGGTCATCGTACCTCTGCTTCTCCTCGTAGAACACCACATCGGGTCCGCGAACCGTGTCGGGAGTTCGGTCTATGATGAGGCCGGTGTCGTTGCTGCACGCATAGCCCTTGCGGCGCTGATAGGCGTAAGGCGAGGGGCGGGTATTGATTTACCCGCATCTCGGCTGCTTTGGTCGAATCACAATATCATACTTGGGCAACGTTTTCGAGCGTTCCAAGCGGGCTTCGTACGGCTTCATTTCCTTCT
>JBBSDR010000423.1:0-6176 GCA_038240465.1 Gemmatales bacterium | reverse complement strand
GTGCGACCTCTCAGGGGTTCTCGGACTCAACCTCAGACTCGAGCTTGCGGATCGCCCGCTCCATCTTCTGATTGTACTGGTTGGCATCGCGCAGCCGCAACCGGACGAAATACAGCCGTTCCTGCTCGGCCGTCAACTTTTTCAGTTCCACGTTCGTGTCGTCTTGCTTCTTCTCCCAGTCGATTGCCAGGCGATCAACCAGCGCCTTTTGAGTCAAGGCACGCTCTTCCTGGACCTTCGCCTGAGCCAGCACGACGTCCAGTTTGTCCTTTTGTTCCTGCAACTGATGCTCGCGATGCATCAACTCGCCGATCGTCGATTGATGGTGATAGACGAAGGAGGTGCGTTCTTCCTTGCGAACCTCGGCCACGCCCAGCGCCATGCCCAGGAACTCCTCCGCTTGCACATCCAGGACGCGCGACATGGTGCGGACACCGATCGCGTTGAGCGTCCGGCGATAGACGGGATCGGCCGCCGGATCGGCACGCTGATCGACCGGCTTCTTCTGGTCCTCGGCTCGCTTCTTCTTCTCGTCGTCGGTGGGCAACTGATCGAGCAGCGCGACGAGAGTCCGGCCGATGGCCAGCCTCTTCGCCTCGCGGTCCTTGATCTCCTTGAGAGAGTCGAACCGCGCATCGAGCTGGGTGCGCAACTTCTGGGCGTTGGCGGGACTCTTGTCGGATCGAATGGCGAGCGAGTACGCTTCTCGCTGGCTCGGCGTGTCGGCCAGGATCGACAGCACCTCGGCGATCTTTTCGATCTTCGCCGGCTTGACCTTTTCGTCGTCGATGCGGGCGTCGATCTCTTCCTTGCGGCGGTCGAGATATTCTTCTTGCGTGCGGATGGCCGGGTCGCCGACCAGTTCGTTGCTCAGGGCGTCGTCGAGGATGAGGTAACGCGGCCGGCCGCGCGGATCGGCCTCCTCCTTATCGACAGGGATCCCGTCCAGGGCGAGGTCCCAGCGCAGCACGGCGTAGGACCACGCCTGGCGCATCTGCAAGTCAGACGCCGCCATGAAGAGGAAGCCCCCCAGGGCCACCAGGTTGAGGACCGCGAGAACCTTGCCGAAGAGAGACATGAGGTTTGTCCCGTTTGCGCGGCCTGAGAATTCGTAACAGGGCGCTTTCTTTTCCCATCCTCTTTATTCTGCCTGATGAGGTCGCCGATGCCAAGAGAATTTCTCGCTTGTCGCGCAGTGGCTCCGCCAAGAGGGGGGAAAGTCCTGATAATCCGCACCGCTGTCGCGATCCGCGCACACGTTCCGGTGCGTCTGCCGCTTGCGGCTTGGCGGCCAGCCCGCCAAGCCGCAAGCGGCAGAGTTTCACTAGCGCGAGCCAAAGTAGAACCCGATCAGCGCCGCCAGGCCCGCCTCGATGTGTTCGAGATTCACCTGCTGTTCCGGCTCGACGGACGGATTGATGACGCCGTAAACCATCACCAGGACGAGCAGACCAGCCCCCGCCAGAAGGGCGAGCCACGCTTGCACGTCCTGATACCACGCCGGCAAATGGCCCGTGGTGGAGCGGAAGGCGCCTGTCAGCACATGGCCAATGAAGAGACCGGCGAGCAGCAGCCCCATGAGCAGGTAGAGCTTCTGGCCGTCCGGCATCTCGATCTGCGTCGAGTTCTTGTAAAGGAACGTCAGCAGACCGGCGAACCCGCCCATCAGCACCAGACGAATCGTTCCGCTGGGCAGTCCCAGGGCGTGCTTCTGGCCGGCGGTCGTGTGCTTGCCGTGAGCCGCGAAATAGTGGACCAGGATGAACAGCTTGAGGATCGTCAGATAGACGAACGTGGCCGGCATATGCTTGGGATGGACGATCGCCATCGCCCACAGGGAGGCGAGGACGCTCAGGCCGAGCAGGGCGCGAACGCTGCCGGCCGGCAAACCGAGGGCGTGCCGGCGCGGAACGGGAATGGTGGACATGTCGAACTCCTCTTCTCATTGATGATCGATGATTGATGATTGATGATTGAAAACACTCACAAGAGCAACGGCCGGTCCTTCAAATCATCAATCATCAATCCTCTTCTCATTGATGATCGATGATTGATGATTGACGATTGAAAACACTCACAAGAGCAACGGCCGGTCCTTCAAATCATCAATCATCAATCATCAATCATCAATTGAAGATTGTTTCACAGTTGCCACGGCTCGCGCAGCGGCCTCTCGAGCAACTTGTTCGCCGCCTCGTCGTCGATGAACTTCTGCTCGGCCGGGTCCCAGCGCAGAGCGCGGCGAAGCTGGTAGCCGATGTTCGCCAGGTGGCAGATCGACGCCGAACGATGGCCCACTTCCGCCGGACAAATGCAGTCCTTGCCGCTCTTGATGCACTCGATCCAGTTGCGCCGCTGATTCGTCGCCTGGTAGAGCGGATCGTCCTTCGGGCCGAGGGGCGTCTCGAAAATGCTCCTGGGATCGCTCTTGATGTGGCCCCGGCTGACCTCGATTTTGCCGTCGCTGCCCTCGAACAGGCAGTCCGTCGGGCCGCCGTGGAACATCTCGACTCCGTTCGCGTAGACGAACTTCAGGCCGCGTTTGTCCTTCTCTCCCGCCGGCGGCACGATCTTCACCGGCCCGCTGTTGTCCATGCCGAGCGCCCACTGAGCGATGTCGAAGTGATGCGCTCCCATGTCGGCCAGGCCGCCGCCGGCGTATTCAATGTAGTTGCGCCACGCGGGAAAGTGGCCATGAATGCCCTTGGGACACAGTTCGTGGTGGTAGCCGCGCTTCGGTGAGGGACCGTTCCACATCTCCCAGTCGGTCCCCTCCGGAACGTCCTCGGCGGGCAGGTCGCAGTGCCGGGCCGGGTCGCCAACGCCGATGCGGATGGTCTTGAGAGTGCCGATCCGGCCATTGCGGACATACGCCGCCGCCTTGCGAAACATGCCGCCGAACTCACTGCGCTGCTGGCTGCCGGTCTGGAAGATGATCTTGCTCTTGCCCGCCTCCTCGACAACCTTCTTGCCCTCGTTGATGGTCAGCGTCAGGGGTTTCTCGCAGTAGATGTGCTTTTTCGCGCGGGCGGCGAGGACGCAGGGAATGGCGTGCCAGTGGTCTGGTGTGGCGATGAGGACGGCGTCGATGTCGGTTCGCTTGAGCAGATCGCGGAAATCGTTGTAGACGTCGCAGCCCTTGTAAGTCGTCTTCTTATCCTTGCCGCAGCGAGCTTCAACGCGTTTCTTCGCGTCCTCACGGCGTTCCTTGACCACCTCGGCGATGGCGACGACCTGAACGTCGGGCATGCCGAGGAACGCGTCGAGATGGCCGCGGCCCATGGTGCCGACGCCGATGAAGCCGAGCGTGATGCGCTCACTGGGCTTGGGCTTGTCGGGATCGGCGCGGAGAATCGCCGGCACGGTCAGGCTCGCGGCGGAAGCCTGAAGGAAGCGACGGCGGGTCGGGTTGCTGAAGCGAGTCATGATGGATTCTGCGCCCTGTGGGAGAGGGAAGGGGGTATTGGCTCCAGTGAGGCAGTCTAAGCCCTGGCCACGCGCGGAGCAAGCATCAGGATGGGGACTCGCGAATTCGGCTCGAGAAATCGGCCGCGTCCGCGTACTTCAACACGCGCTCGCTGATGCGGAACCGTCGCCTTGCCTCGGCGAACGGCAGGTTTGTATCGATCCAGCCCAGTTGGTAGGCGACGCGGTCCGAGTAACCGGGCAGAAACAGGCTGAAGCTGAAGGGAACGCGCCGCTTGACGACGTCGTTGACGTGCCGCCGGATACTGGTTGTGCAGTTGTTCGCGCATGTGTTGTAGAACTGCGGATGGAGCCTAAGCCAATTCACCTTTTCGAGCATGTCGAGAAAGAGCCGCCTGACTCCATCCGGCGTCGCGCGCAATGGATATAGGTAAACGTCGTCGTGGCGATGGATCACCCGCAGTTCGAGCAGATCGCGTTCGTCGGCGATAACGTACATGATTTCGTAAGCGCGCAGCAGTCCCTTGAGCGGCGAGAAACGCTGGCCACGCTGCTTGCGCACCTCGACGGAAATGGCGATATACTCCGGTCCCTCGAAGCCGAAACTGAGGAACGTGTGGGCCGGTCCGCGCCAGCTTGCGAATGGCTCGACGATGTAATCGACCGTGCGAATGCGCGACAGATCGTAAGTCCGATCGTCGAGGGCGACGTCGTAGTCATTCTTGGTGCGATAGGTGCAATGGCGGACATTGTGGATGGTGACGCGCTCGCCGTCAATTTCGGCCCGGGGCAGCACCGCTTGATCGGGCGACCAGTCGCGATCGTTCGAGGGTGAGCGCAAGAGGAACATCGACGCTCCATTGCTGCCGCTTGCGGCTTGGCGGTGAAGGCCCGCCAAGCCGCAAGCGGCGAAGAGGGCTTCAGGGAGCAACTACTTCGTAAATGTGCAGCGCCACCGGAGCGTTGCCGTAACCCGAGCGCTCGCCGCCATAACGCTGATACAGGTCCTCGCCGCGGAAGTCATCGATGAAGTAACCGTCCTCGGCCACGAGGTCGCGATCCTCGAAGACGACGCGCACCTTCGTTCCCTTCTTCAGTCCCGTCACGGCAATCTTCACCTTCTCGAGTTGCCGGGAAGAAGGACGATCCTCGTCTTCGCCAAAGACCACCGTCTCCTTGCCGTCGGGACCGACAAGGACCGTGCCGGCCCATGACGCCCGTCCGCCCTCGTGCAGGAAGGCGACGCCATCGAGCAGCTTGCCGGCCGCGCCGATTTTCTCCAATGGCACCTCGATCTTCACCCACTTGTCCGTTGCGGGAAGGATCCCCATCGCCTCCGTTTTCGCGGGCAGATAGTCAAGCGCGTAGGCCGGCACCTTGTCGCCCCAGCCGAGGAAGCCGCGCGCGTGCCGATAGAACGTCCGCAGAAACCAGAACGAGCGCTCGTTGTTCGACCGCAAGCCCGCGAGGTCCCACGGACCCCAGGCCGCGGCGTGCGTCCAGCGGCCATCGGCCTTGACCAGGGCGACGAGGTTCTTCGGCGGCGTCTTCGCATCCAGCTTCACCCCGGTGACGAGCTTGCTGCCGGCCGGCCATTTCTTCGGCTCGATCAGATATTGAATGCCGTGCGGCACCGCGTTCTGCAAGGTCGGCTCACCTGTCGCATGATAGCCGTCCGACTCGTCGCGGAAGATGTGCGGGTCGACGGTCGCCCGGACCCGTCCCCCGGGCGACTTCTCGTTCGTCCAGCGCCAGTTGCCGAAGCTCATGCCGTGCGTCGTCGCCGCGATGATGGTCGTCGTCTTGCCTTGCTTGCGGACCATGTGTTCGATGCCCGGCTCGATGGTCACGGCAGGCGGCTTCTCCTTCGAGTAGAGGGCCGGCTCGAGATGTTTCAACTCGGCATGAAGGCCGCGCATCAGCGACGCATCACCGGGGCCATGAGCGATCTGCCAGCCGCGCGCGCCGCGCATCAACTCGACGAAGACGTGAAAGCGCCAGCGCTCATAGGGAACGCTCTCGTACATCTGCGGCCGGAGCCAGACGACCTTTTTCTGGCCCTCGACGAGGGGCCGCAAGTCGGTGTGCAGCGGCGCGGGATACCACGGCTCCGTCTCGGGATCGTAGATGTCGAAGAACGGCGCCTTCTCGAATTCAAGCCGGGTCCAGTAGCCGCCGTGTCCCGTCATGACCGGCTTGCCCGTGGCCTTGCGCAGAGCGTCCACCTCGACTTTCAGTTGATCGAGTTGAGCCGGCGTCATGGCGGTGTAGTAGCCAAACGCCTCCTCCGGACCGCGCGAGACGGCGGCAACCATCGGCGCGGTCCGCAGATAGGCGAGGTAGTCCGGCGGCCAGGGTATTTTCGGTGCGAGCGGAGGCAGGAAGACCGTCGAGGCGTACTGTCCCTTCTTCCACAGGGCTTCAAGCTGGTCGCGCTTGACAAGAGCGCCCTCGACGTAACGGACGCAGTTGAGGTCCCAGAGCGAACGATCCGCGAGGTTGCCGCCGTGGCGATCGTAGAGGCTCCACGGTTGCAGGTTCGCCAGGTCGTGAACTTTGCCCGATGTGGCCGGGCCGTCATAGACGGGATTATGGCCATAGCTCACGCCCCACGGCATCCACGGTTTGTCGTTGATGAGGAAGTCGCCGCCGTCGCCGATCTTCACCGACTGGATCGCAGGCTGCGGGCCATCGTGCGCCAGCCGGCAGAACGGCGGCGATGTCATGCTGCACCGCGCTTCACCATCTTT
>JBBSDR010000422.1:0-6177 GCA_038240465.1 Gemmatales bacterium | reverse complement strand
GCCGCAAGCGGCAAGAAAGAGGGAAGTTCTTTCGCCATCGGTCCTTACCTGCGTTTTCGGTCCGCGCCACCTTCTCACCTATGGGTTCAAAGATGAAAGAGTTCAACGAAAAAGACATTACCGTGGGTTCGACAAAACTCAGGGATGGAAGACGTGAACTTGGGATAGTTCATGAACCCACGGGCTTGTCTGTTTTCTGTATTGTGAAGGATGACGAATCTTCGTTGCCCAACAAAGGATCCCCTCTTGGCGGAGTTATACAAGAAAGTAACTGACTCACACTGAGAGACTCCCTCTACACTGCAAGCTGCCTGCGCAGATGATCCAGCCGCACGTCCCACGGCGGATGCGACGCGAAATAGCCCATCAACTCCGACGGCCCCGCCAGGCTCAATCGCAACAGTTCGAGCAGATGCACTCCCGCGGCGGCATCGAAGCCGGCCCGGCGGCTGAGCTGCACCGCCTCACGATCCGCCTCCAACTCCTGATCCTGGGCGTAACCCTGCCGCAGCAGCGCCGAGACCACTCCGGACACCGGCACGCGCAGCAGCCCGACGCCCACCCGCAACAGGGAACTGGCGACGAGGCGCTCCATCGCATGCCCGCGGACCACATGGCCGATCTCATGGCCCAGCACGAAGGCCAGATCGTCATGGCTCGTCTGGCACAGCCGCAAGAGCGGCCGCGTCGCGAAGATGTAGCCGCCCGGCAGCGCGAAGGCGTTCGGCTCCGGCAGCAACAGCGAGCGGAAGACGAATGGGCGGGCATGCGGACGAACGGCGCTGGCCAGCACGCCGCCAATCTCGTCGAGCCAGCGAGCGACGGCGGGATCGGGATCGACCTCCACCTGGGCGAGAATGGCGCGGGCGAGGTCTCGGCCGACCGCCTGCTCGGAACGCCAGACGTCGTCCGGTGTTCCGGTCAGGGAGCGGAATAGCCAGTTCGCCTTGCGCGACTGTTCACCGACGAATCGTCCCAGGTGCCGAAGAAATCCCGCCATGATTATCGCCACTGTCAGCGCTCCATCAGAAGACGCTCTATCAGTATCCCGGCGCGCCTGCGGGGTTGCAAGGGGCGAGCGGCGGCGTTTATCCCCGCCGGGATAAACCCGGCGGCTCGCTCGCTGTTACAGTTTGCCTCCCTTGCCGCGCTTGCCCATGTCAGGTATGTACATCAGCAACACGCGATGCGTCGTCACGGAACCAGGAGAAGCAGCCGTGATCCATGTCAGTAAGCTGACCAAGTTCTACGGCGACTACAAGGCCATTGAGGACGTCTCCTTCGAGGTGGCACGCGGTCAAGTCGTCGGCTTCCTCGGTCCCAACGGCGCCGGCAAGACGACGACGATGCGCATCCTGGCCGGCTTTCTCGCCGCAACTTCCGGCAGCGCCACCATCGACGGACTCGACGTCTTCTGGAAGCCGCTCGAAGTGCGGCGCAAGATCGGCTACCTGCCCGAATCGTGTCCGCTCTATCTCGAAATGCGCGTGACGGAATATCTCCGCTTCCGCGCCGGCGTCAAGGGGCTGCACGGGCGCGAGGCGACGAAGCGGATAGAATACGTCCTGGGGCGGTGCTGGCTGACCGATGTGCGTCGCCAGTTGATCGGCACACTCTCCAAGGGCTATCGCCAGCGCGTCGGCCTGGCGGATACGCTGCTGCACGATCCGCCGGTGCTGATCCTCGACGAGCCGACGGCGGGACTCGATCCGAACCAGCAGCGCGAGACGCGCAACTTGATCCGCGAACTGGGACAGCACCACACCATCCTGCACTCGACGCACATTCTCACCGAGGTGGAGCGAACTTGCGAGCGGATCATCATCATCGACCGCGGCAAGGTCGTCGCATTCGGCGATCTGTCCGAACTGCAGCGCGAACACGGAAACCTCGAGGACTTCTTCAGTCGCCTTACGGAACGCGAGGTCGTGAATTTGTGAATTTGTGAATTGGTGAATTTGTGAATTGGTGAATTTGTGAATTGGTGTCCGCACTTGTATCGCGGTATCGGAGTGCAACTCCGCTCTCAAATTCACAAATCCACCAATTCACAAATCCACAAATCCACAAATCCACAAGAAGAGGACTGGCGATGAATCTAAATGAATGGGTCACCATCGTGGGCCTCGCGACGGCCGGGGTGGTTGGCCTCGGCCTGCTCGGCGTCCTCTGTGTCGGCCTGTTCCAGGCGCGCAGCCTCATTCGCCGCGAACTGGCCGCCTACTTCCTGTCGCCCATCGCCTATGTCGTCTTCGTCGTCTTCCTCGCTGTCACCGGACACCTGTTCTTCCTCACCCTCGATCAGCTCACCAATACCGGCCCCGACGGCGTCGAATATCCCATGCGGTCCATGTTCGGCGACGAGCGCTTCTGGCTCGTGTTCCTGTTCATCCCACCACTCATCACCATGCGCAGTTTCGCCGAGGAGCGGGCCAGCGGTACACTCGAAATGCTCATGACCGCCCCGCTGCGCGACTGGCAGGTCGTCCTGAGCAAGTTCGTCGCCTGCTTCGTCTTCTATGTCCTGCTCTGGGTGCCGACGCTCGTTTATCTGCCGCTGCTGATGGATCTCAAGTTCGAGTCTGCCGAGTTCGTCGCCACGCCCTACGCTCTGCTGATGCTTGCCGGTCTCGGCAGTTTGCTGGTGGGGGCTGTGCTGCTGCTGCCGCGCGTCGGCAGCGGTTTGCGGCTCGTGTCTGTCCTGCTCGTGGGACTGGGGGCCGTGGCGGCAATCGCCGGCGGCGTGCTTCACTACCGCCAGGATTCGACGCATCTGCTGGAGATCGGCGCCGGCCTCGATCCGGCGCCCGTGCTGACGCTTTATCTCGGCATGATGCTGGCCGGGGCGATGTTCCTGGCGATCGGCTTGTTCGTCAGCAGCCTGGTGCGCGATCAGCTTGTGGCGGCCATCATCGCCCTGCTGATCAGCCTGGTCTTCGTCGTGGCCGTGTTCTCGGAGCCTAATCTGGACAGTGGCACAATCTTCAATCGCATCGTCTACTTCTTCAGTGTGCCGCTGCATTTCTCGAAATCGTTCACGCGCGGCCTGATCGATACCCGCCCCCTGATCCTGTACACCAGCATGACGGCTGTCATGCTGTTCCTCACCGTTCGCAGTCTGGAGAGCCGACGATGGCGCTGAACCCCCGACGCTCTCATCCCTGGCTGGCTCGTCTGCACCTGCTGCTGCGTCTGCTTGGGCTGACGGGCCTGCTCGTCGCCGTCGCCGGCGTGGTGTTGGCCCATGTGCAGAAGTTGCTCACCAATCCGGATGGCACGCTGCGCGATCCCCGGCTTGTACTCGAAGAGGCCATGCAGGACGAGGGCCTGAAGCCGGTCTCCGCGTATCTGTTCGTCGCCGGCGTGGGTGCGTTGCTCATCGCCTTGCTCGTCGAAGTCGCCGTGGCCATTCGGTTGACCGCGGCACGGCGCAGCGCTACCCGCGCCAACGCCGTCCTTCAGGCGGCCCTGGCCGTCGCTCTCCTTGCCGGACTCAATGTCTACTCGTTCTTCCACTATGAGCGAATCGACACCAATCGGCCCGACCGCGAGGGCGAGAAGCCCTTCACCTTGCCTGCGGAACTGACCGATCAGTTGAAGAAACTGCGCGGCGAGACGTCCATCGTCATTTTGCAGCAGGAGCGCTCGACCGGCAGCAGAGACATGCAGGCTTCCCGGAAATCCAAGGCCTACCAGAAAGCCGCCGATGCCGTCGTCGTCGAGAAAGTGCGCGACTTCGCCGATCTGCTGCGCGACTTCAGCGGCACTCGTTTTCGCGTCGTCCTGCTCGACGACGAGCAAAAGGAGTTTCAGCGGAAGGTGGACGAGGTGACGAAGAATCGCCCGAAGCTGGCCGACGCCATCCAGAGCGCTCCCGGCAGCAGCATCATCTTCTACGCCGCCGAGGGCAGCGAGAAGGACCCGGAGAAGCGAGCGCACGTCCAGCGGCTCACCTTTGAAGATTTCCTCCAGTTGAACCGGGAGGCCTCGCGGAAGGCGAACAAAGATAAGGGCAACCTCGTGCTGCTCAAGAAGGGCGTCGAGCCGCTGCTGCTGCGCATCCTCAACCTCGAAGAAAAGCGGCCGCGCGTCGGCATCCTCGTCGTTCATGAGGTGTTCACGACCGACAGCAGCGAGGAGGCGCTGGGGCTGGCGGGACTCAAGAAGACGCTGATCGAAAACGGCTATGACGTCGAGAACATCATCGCCAAGCGCGACCTCGAACCCGACGATGCCACCGGCACCTGGACGTGGTCTCCCGGGGCCGACGTCCTGGCCGACAGCAAGTATCTGTCGCTGCGGTCCGTCGAGGAGAGCTTCCCGATCAGTCTCGTGTTTCTGAGAGACCAGAAACTGCGCTGGACGCAACAAAAGAGGCAAGTCGAGCGCTTGAAGGTGGACGGCGTGCGGATCACGGAGGAAGATAAGAGCGAGGCGCTCGCACGCGCCGAGGGCCAGATCGCCGAGTATCAGAAACAGATTGATCGCCTCAACAAGCGCCAGGCCGAGGTGAAAACCGAACTGGGATCGATGGATGCTGACCTTGTCGGCCAGCTTCAGCGCACGACGGACATCCAGGGGAAGCTGAACCGCGTCCTCGCCGATTGCGATCTGCTGCTCATCCCCCGGCTCAGCATGTTCTCCACCGGCCGGGGCTTCTTCGACGCCCAGGGACTGTTCCGCCTTGATGATGTCCACATCAACGCGATCAAGGGATTTCTCAAGGAAGGCAAGCCGGTCCTGGCCAGCCTCGGAAGCGTACTGAATCCGCGCGGCGATCAGGATAGTCTGGAAAAGCTGCTCGAGGAGTTGCACATCCGCCTGGGCAAGAAGACGGTCGTCTTCAACGTGCAGCAAGAGGAGTACGCCAAGCAGCAGGCGAGCCGGTTCGCGGCCGGTTCCGGCGAGGTCCCTCCCCTCGACTTTGAGACGCCGCCGCGCGAGTTGCTGGCTTCTACCGCCCTGGAACCCGCTCCGCTCCACGACAACGCGCTGCGGCTGAACCTGGCCCGAGAGCGGGAGGCTCGCGGACCGGAACTGGACCTGCGGCTGCGTTATCCGCGTCCGGTTTATTACGATGCGGATCGGGGCGGACGCCTGAAGCGCTACGGCGGCGCTCTCGCCGTCCTGGCCGCGACGCCTCTCAATCCGCTTGGCTTCCTCACTGCTCACTCGATCGAGCCGGAGAAGCGCAAACCTCTGGAGACGGCGCCTCAGTTCCTGTGGACAACGCAGCATTGCTGGATCGATTCTCAGCCGCTGCCGACACGCACTCGTCCGGTGCCGCAATTCGAGGAGCCGAAGAAAGACGATCCGACGAAGGGGACGCTCGACGAGACCAGGACCGGCCCTTTCCCGGTCGGCGTTGCCATTCAGGCGACCCTGCCGGAGAAGTGGTACGCCGGCTCCAGCGGCAAGCCGGCGACAGCGCGCATCGCGGTCATCGGCCACGGGGCCGTCTTCGTCGATCCCGAGTTGCCGCCGGCGCGCCAGGCCCTGCTCGTGCAAACCTGCAACTGGCTCCTCGATCGCGACGTGCGCGGCGGCAAGGACCGCGAATCGCCGGCCCCGGTTGCCGCCATCTGGGAGTATCCGCGGCTGGAATTGCCCCCCCAGGAGAAAGACTTGTGGCTCTGGGTGGGACGTCTGGGACTGCCGTTGCTGTTTTTGTACCTGGGAGTGATCGTGCTGCTGGTGCGGCGCGCTCGTTGATCTTGCCGCTTGCGGCGCAGGCGGGGACGAAGACCGCCAAGCCGCAAGCGGCAAGACCTCGGAGGATGTGACCCATGAACCTGCGAACGACGCTCGTTCTCGCCCTGCTGGCCGCCGCCGGCGCCGTGGTCTGGTACACGGGTCCGCAGTTGCCTCGGGCCATCGATCCAGCGCCGCCTGCCGCGCCTGTCGCCGATGCCGGCACGCTCGATACGCTCGAGAAAGAAATCACGCCCGAGAACATCAAGAGCGTCGTCATCCGTTCCGGCAAGCAGACCCTGCTCGACATCAAGCGCGGTGACAAGGGCGGCTGGGTCCTGCCCGGTGGCTGGCCGACGCGTGACACCGCCATTGCCGGACTCATCGAGCGCCTCGGTTCGCTCCGTTCGCGGTTCGCGCCGCTGCCGCTGGACGACAAGAAGGACGAACCGGAGAAGTACGGACTCGACAAGCCCGCTTACAGCG
>JBBSDR010000421.1:0-6180 GCA_038240465.1 Gemmatales bacterium | reverse complement strand
GGTGGCGGAAGGCCGGGTGCCGAACAACGCGCTCGACCACGTCGAGGACTCCAACAGCAACCACAGCAACGGCGCGAATTTCCTGTTCGGGGACGGTTCCGTCCGAAGTATATCCAGCAGCATTTCCCCGATGGCCTGGGTGGGAATGACCACTCGGTCTGGGAATGAGGCATTCGATCTTGACTTTTGATGCCATGAAAAGCGTTTGCAAACACCCCGCCAAGCACCGCGCAGCTCGGTTGCGCCTGTCACTCCTTCTTGTCAGCCTTGTGGGCGGTTCGCTCCTGCTGCTGGCGCTGGGATGGTTGTGGTTGGCCCGTGGCCCGGAACTGGCAACTTTGCGCGGTCATGAAGGAGTGGTCCGCTCGCTGGCATTTTCCTCCGACGGCATGATGCTGGCATCCGGAGGCCAGGACGGGCTGGTTCACCTGTGGGACTCAACGACCTATCAAAAGCGACTGACTCTTGACGGCCATACGGATTCAATCAACGGTGTGGCACTCACTCCGGACGGAACGCTGCTGGCGTTTGCCAGCGATGATCGGACGATCCGGCTGTGGGAATCAAGTACCGGTCTCGAAGTTGCCAGGCTGTTCCAGCCGAGTTGCCGGGTCAACTGTGTCGCCATCAGCCCTGACGGTTGTGTACTGGCCTCCGCTGGGGGAGATGGAAAGGTGCATCTGTGGCAAGTCTCCAGCCGTCAACCGCTGCGGAAATATCAAGAACACAGCAAGAGCGTTCGCAGCCTGGTCTTCTCGCCAGATGGAAAAGTTCTGGCATCCGGCGGCGAGGATGGACAGGTCGTGGTATGGGACTGGAAAGCCGGCAAAACGGTCACGCGATGGCGTGCCGTGGGAGGCCGAGTTTACGCTTTGGCTTTCACGCCGGACAGTCAAACGCTTGCGGCAGCCGTGTCTGGGACAGGAGTCAAGCGGTGGGATCTAGCGACCCGCCAGGAACGACCTCGGCCGTCAGCGGGAACTGGTCTGGCCATGTGTGTTGCCTTCAGTCCCGACAGTCGGGTGATGGCAACCGGCCACGAGGACGGATGGCTGAAACTGTGGAACGCGGACAACGGCCAGTTACTGAACACGATCGCGGGCCGTTCGCGGTCAATCATTGCTGTCGCTTTCACACCAGATGGAAGAAGGGTTGCCACAGCCGGTGGGGATGGGACAATCAAGTTCTGGCCCGTCCCGACTCGTTAGTTTGCCGGTCCTGGTCGCCAGAGGACCACTTCGTCATCGCGGGCTTCTTCTTGAAAAACCGGCAAGACGCATTCGCATGAGGAGTTCTTCCGAACCAAACCGCCGGCTAGCATGTCATTCCCTCGACATCGGCGTTCGGAAAATCAACTCCCGCGAGTAGCGTCATGAAAGATGACTTCGGCGACCGCATGAAGGTCTACGAGATGGCCGAGGCGGGCCGGCGGCTGATGCCGCTCCTGCCCGCGTTCGCGCGCATCGACGGGCGGTCGTTCCACAACTTCACTCGTGGCCTTAATCGACCCTTCGACGAGCGGCTATCGCGGATGATGATCGACACCTGCATCTTCCTCGCGCGTGAAACGAACGCCTGCATGGGATACGCGCAATCGGACGAGATCACGCTGGCGTGGTCTGCGGACAGCTACGACAGCCAGGTCTACTTCGACGGCCGCATCATGAAGATGTGTTCGTCGCTCGCATCACTGACGAGCGTGTACTTCTACCGTCTCTGTCTGGAGCGACTGCCACCTGAGTACGCCGACAGGCTGCCTACCTTCGATTGCCGCGTCTGGAACGTGCCAAATCGAGTCGAAGGCGCGAACGTCTACTTGTGGCGTGAGAAGGATGCGACGAAGAATTCGATCTCGATGGCGGCCCGCGCCTGCTACAGCCACAAGGAACTGGAGGGCAAGTCTGCCAGCGAAATGCAGGAGCTGCTCTGGCAGAAGAGCGTGAACTGGAACGACTATCCGGGGTTTTTCAAGCGTGGCACGTTCGTCCAGAGCCGCGTCATGGCCAGGAAGTTCGCTGTCGATGAACTGGAGCGGCTGCCGGAGAAGCACGAAGCGCGAAAGAATCCTGATCTGGTTGTGGAGCAGACGGATTACCTGGCGCTGGAGATGCCGCCGTTCGCCAAGGTAACGAACCGGGTAGAGGTCGTCTTTGAGGGGGCCGATCCGAGGATGGCTGACGCGGTGTCGGCGTGAACGGCGGACGAGATGAAAAAGGAGCCGGACTCACTGCCCGGCTCCTCTCATTCCTACCCGTCAGCCTCGGGTTCTCACTCGACGCTGAGGCTGCTCAGGTACGATTCGTAAGCCTTGCGTTCGGCGTGTTCGGAGTCCTGCAACTCCTTGATCAGCTTCTGGAGACGCTCGATCTCCGTCTCCTGGTCATCGAACTTCTTCAGATAGCGCTTGTAGGCGGCGGCTTCCGGGGGCATCTCCTTGAGGTTCTTGCGCAGGCGGTCCTGGTCCTGCGTGATGACGTTGAGCTGCCGCTCCTGCTGCTGCACCTCACGCTGGGTGGCCGCCATCTTCCCACGCAGCGTCATCGCCCGCTCCAGGGCCGTCTTGATGGCCGGGCTGGTGACCGGCTGATTGATGACGATGCGAATGCTCTGATCGTCGCTGTTGGTCAGCACGACATTCGAGCCAAAGTCCTTCTCCTCGCTGACCGTGTATTCCGTCGTCTTGCCCGCCGGCGCTGTAACCTTGAAGCGATGCACGTCGGCGGCCGTCTCCCAGGGCTTGTCCTTGCTGGTGAGCCTGAAGTCGGTCCGGTTGGCGTGTTCGACCATGACGACGCGATCCGTGTCGTTGCGGTTGGCGATGGTGTAGGTCTTGCTGTCCTTCACCTTGGTCGTGGTGTAGACGATACCCTTGACGACTTTCACCGAGGTAATCCGGCCATTGTCCGAGTGCGGCACGGCCTGCACCTCGGTTCCCAGGTCAATCGCATAGCTCAGCAGCCGTCGCTCGTCTTTTTGCAGATCGAGGATGCGGGCGTCGCCGGCATAGGTGCTGCCTTCGTAGACGGTGATCGGCCCTTGCGTCAGGTGCATGCCCGTCGTGTTCTTGAAGACCAGGCCGAGCAGCGGGAACTTGGCGTGAGTGCGTTCGTTGTAGATGCTGACGCGCTCGCCCTCGACCTCCTTGGTGACGATGGGCAGCAGGGCTGACTTCTGACGCGGCAGGTTGACCTCATGGTCGATGGCATACTGGAAATAATCGCCCAGCTTCGATGCTGTCGCTGCCGAGGCAACGCTCTTGCCGAGGTCGAGGTTCTGTTCCAGGTCCTTGCGAATACCGTCGGCGAAGAAGGCGCGATTTCCATGGGCCTTCTCATCGCTTAACTTCTTGGTCACTTTTCCTGCGGTGGCATTGTCCCAAAGAGGCGACCCGCCAGTGGACGCGCCCCCGTTCGCCACCTTCTGGCCGTCCGGGGAAAAGGCGATCCCACCGGAGTATGTGACTGGCCGCAGCGAGGCGAACAGCTCGGGTTCGACGACAGGACGCTTGATGAACAGGGCATCGTAGAGGTTCATCTGGAAGCTGATCGGCCGGCCCGAAATCAAAGCCATGCGGACACCGTTCCAGTCCTCGTCGGTCTGGTTCTCTACTACCGCCCAACCCTGCAAATACGGCTTCTTCTCCTTTGTCTTCTTGTCATCCTTCTCCGCCTTCTGCTCGTCCTTCTTCGCGGTCAAGGTCGGCAGCACCAGCCGGTAGCTGGTTTTCCAGACAGGGTTCTCGACGACGTAGCCGACCTTGACGTTGCGCTTGCCCTGCCCGGCGAAGTGCATGCTGACAGCCTTCTTCTGTGAATCATGGCCCTGCGCCAGTGTCTCCAGCGCCTTGCGAAATTCGGACTCCATGATCGCATTGAGGAAACGCACGCGCTGCACTTCAGCGAGCTTGAGGCTGCGCATGCCGTCGGCGCACCAGAGATTCAGGCATTCGACTTCGACGACATCCTTGCCCACGGCGATCTTCTTGTGTTCAACGCCGACGACGCTGCCGGTCAGCGTGCCGGGCTGCGTCGCATTGGCCTGCTGGAGAGTGACCTCGACCTTCTCGCCACGAGCTTGATTGAGGATGGCGCTGAAGCTCGGATTGGCCGTCAGGTTCACAGCGAAGCTCTGAAGGGTTCGCTCGACCGGCACATTGGAGTCGTAAGTGACTGCGGTGATCTGCCCGCCGTCCACGTCGCGCAGGGTCATCGACTTGATCAGGTCGTTGATGTCCTGTGTCGCAAAGCTCAGGTCGATTCGCTGGGTTCCCTCGACCTGGCCTTCACGCTGGAAGTAGCCGACGCCGCTGCTGAACAGCACGACCTGGCCGATCGGCAACTGGCCTGCGGTTGGCGACTTCGACGCTTCCTTCTTCGCTTCCTCGGTTCGCCCGGCCGAGAGCAGTGACGGCCCCACCAGCAGGGCGATCGCTAGTGCCGCCACGGCAGCCAGCGGCGCGATCAGCCATGTTCGCTTCATGATCTCGATCTCCTGACCGCGAATGCCACCACACCAACACCAGCGTTGGCGCGGCAGCTTTCGGGTTTCCTCGTTCGAGCGATATGTGAGCTTGCTCAAGCTCAACTCGGGTCCGATTGTTCCGGTTGATTCTCTGCTGCGACGCTCGGATCAACAAGGGAAAAGCCGCTTGACTCGCGGGCGTGGCACGACCAGAGTGAGGGCGAGCTTCCTGTCTTGAACTCCGTGAACAAGACGGATGACTCGGCGTGAAAGTTCAATCCGGCCTCGATGTGTCGCCGCGCTGCTCCCCCATATTTCGGCTTCAATAACCCTCGTTAACGATGGGTGATTGTGCTGGTTCGGCGCGATGCCGTAGCCATTGCCACTCCAGCCTGATCAGCACTCCGAGTCCCAGAGCGGCCCGATGTTCAGCACGAACGTCCAGACAGGTACGCTCCATCACCTTCCCGAAGCGAGAAGCTCAGGCGTCGTGTCAGCGGTCGTGGTTCTGCCAGTAGTTGAACGCGATGAACGAAGCCGATTTTCCAGTGGCCGCCGACTTCGTCCACGAATGGTCTGTCGTGGATGTTGTCAGTTGCGTTGCAGCCACTCGCGTTTGGCATCCTCCAGCGCCAGACCGACTGCCTGCGGCTCCATAGGCCAAAAGGCGGATTGTTTCAGTTCGTCGAGCAAGGCGAGCCAATCCTGGTGTCCCCATTGACCCTGGTGAGCCTCGACCCATGACCGTGTCTGACCCGACTCCCTCCAGCGCCGCAGGTTTTCCGCCTCCGGCGTTGAAGGATGACTCTGGCCGTTTGTGGATTTCTTCCTGCCGAACAACCAGTTCAAAAGAGACATGCGTTTCCTCCGTGAATGAAAGAGTGCGGTGATCCACGCCTGGGCCAGCGATGCACAGGCAGTCCGTCGCTGGCCGGACAGGTAATTTACGACAGGAAGGCGCGGGTGATCAGGGAGGCCGCGCCAAGAGGACCGAAATGCTCCAATGCTCCTGCCAGCACGTTTGTCCGACGGGTTCAATGGCAGCCCTTCAGCACCTCGCGACGGGTGGAGTGAATAGGTTCCGAGGCGCGCGGCCGAGGGAGCAGTGGAGATGCTGAGCAATCAGACGGACGTGTTCTGTCACTGGATGCTGTTCTTCAGGGTGGCCGGCACCTTCTTCACAGCCTCCGGCTCTGGATCAAGCCGGATAAGTGTGATAAGCCCTGCCGGGCGTCGATCACGTCGTTGGCCTTGCGGTAAGCGGTCGCTCCCGCTTACCCACATGAAGTAGCGCGCTGCTGCTTCCGGTGGGAGTTCAGACCCGTGCGGATGCCTCCGCAGCCCGTTCATGTCATGTAGAAGTCAAGAAATTACCGATGAAGGAATTGTCAACACTTGACCGACCTTCTGACTGCGGGGCCGACCTCCCGCGAAAAACCCTGCCCAACATGGGCAGGGTTTTTCTTTTTCGACAGCAGACCGAACACCGGCCTCTTACTTCTTGTTACGCGGATCGTCTTCCGGGTTGACGTACTGGATGCTCCACGGCTCCATGTCGTGAAACTGAAGCACCGTCTCAGCCTTCGTCCAGACAAGATGCTTCATGCCGACGAGCCAGTGACCGTAAGCCCCTGCTGCCATGACCTTCGTTGCCTTCTCATCGAATTTGTCGCCCATGCCGAAGTTGAAGGTGCCGGAGATGACCGTGACCCGCTCTGT
>JBBSDR010000420.1:0-6181 GCA_038240465.1 Gemmatales bacterium | reverse complement strand
GACGATGAAGAAGTGTCTGCGGAAACCTTGACGGCGATCATCAACGCAACCCTGGAGGTCCGGCGGCATGTCCCGGGCAAGGACAAGGCCCTGCTGCTCTTCCAGACATTTCTGGCACCCCTGGCCCCCGAGCCAAAGCCCCGAAAGAAGCGAGCGAAGAAGTCCTCGACCCGTTCCCTCGATCCGGGTTGAGCGGTCCCGCCGCGTTCTCAGATGCCGCTGTCGCGTTCGAGTTGTTCGAGTTCCGCGAGTTCCGCGGCCGACGCTTGTCCCAGCCGCGCCCGTCGGCTCAACTGAGCCAGCCTTCTCCCGCGCTGTTCGGCGGAATCGGCCCGTTCTGCTTCGTTGTCGGCGCGTTCTGCCTCTGTGTCGGCGCGTTCTGCTTCACTGTCGGCGCGCTGTTCGGCAAGAGTGCGAGCGGCTTCGAGTTCCTCGAAGGTGAGAAACCGCCGGCCATCGGGATAGTAGACCGCCATCTCCGGCCCCGACAGATCGAAGCGGATGCCCAGACGCGGGCTGACGAACTCCCTCTTGAACCGGCGGCGCACCAACACCGCACCCTTGCGCAGAAAAACCTGCAGCCGAGCGGTGTCGGGATCGTAGATGTAGTATTCCTCGACGCCGTGGGTTTCGTAGAAGGCCTGTTTGTCGCTCATCTCCTTCGAGGTATTGCTGGGCGAGAGGATCTCGAAAACGACGGTCATGGGAACGTCGCCTTCCTCCCATTGCCGGTAGGAGCCGCGTTTGCCCCTGGGCCTGCCAAAGACGACGAGCACGTCCGGAGCGTTGCGGATTTTCCACTCGCGTTCGACGGGATACCAGAGCAGGTCCGCGGCGATGAAGACGTCGGCTGCTTCGCGGAAGAGGGCGCAGAGGTTGCCGAAGAGGACGACGATCCAGCGAAACTGTTCGGTGTTGTCGGCCACGGGCTTGCCATCGCTGTCGGGGTAGTCGAAGGAGGAAGGTAACGCCGTTGCGATTGGGGGAGCCATATCGGACCTCCGTGTTGTTGCCGCTCTATTGTGCCGCCCGGGCTGCCGCCGTGCAAGACGACGTCAGCGATGATGGCTGGCGTGATGGTGACATCGAACGCTATGCGTTACAATGCGGGAAGCTGTCTGATGGACGCGATGAAGAATACCGTGTGGTCCGTGCAAGGCCCAGCCTCGTTCGTCAGCAGTTCAGTGAGCGCGCAACAATGTCGCCGGAAGAAGCCCACCTGGAAGCCGTTCGTCGAATCGAGAAGGCTCGCGCCGAGGGAGCATCGCTGCTCGACCTTGGCGATTTGCCGATGGATGAACTTCCGCAGGAACTCAGCAGCCTCTCGCAATTGCGCGTCCTGGCGCTTGGGCGCTATTCTGCCAGGCTCGGAAAAGACGGTGTTGAATGGCAATTTGACTATTGGCGACCGATGCAGCGGTTCTCCAGTCTGGACGCTCTCCGGAGTCTCAACCTCCAGAGCCTCGATCTGCTTGAGTGCGAAAGTCTGGCCGATGTGGGTGCGCTGGCGGGACGGACCAGCCTCCAGAGCCTCAATCTGAGTCAGTGCTACGGTCTGACCGATGTGGGTGCGCTGGCGGGGCTGACCAGCCTCCAGAGCCTCAATCTGCGTGGGTGCCCAGGTCTGACCGACGTGGGTGCGCTGGCGGGGCTGACCAGCCTCCAGAGCCTCGATCTGTGGGGGTGCGAAGGTCTGACCGATGTGGGTGCGCTGGCGGGGCTGACCAGCCTCCAGAGCCTCCATCTGAGTGGGTGCTACGGTCTGACCGATGTGGGTGCGCTGGCGGGGCTGACCAGCCTCCAGAGCCTTAATCTGTGGGCGTGCCAAGGTCTGACCGATGTGGGTGCGCTGGCGGGGCTGACCAGCCTCCAGAGCCTTAATCTGAGTATGTGCGAGGGCCTACGCGGCTGGGGCAGACTTCACGAGTTCCTGCCGGCGCTGGAGAAACTTCTCCTGTATGAGTGCCAGTTCGCTGACTTGCCCGAGGAGGTTTGCGGCGAATCTTACAACGAAAACGTACTCGACAAGGTCCACGCCCATTACGCGGACCTGGACCTCGGTTCGGTCGAGGATGCGGAGCTGAAACTGTTCGTGCTGGGCAACGGCGGCGTCGGCAAGACACAACTCTGCCGCAGACTGAGCAAGGAGCCGTTCGATGGCACCATCCCCACGACGCACGGCGTTCAGCTCGGCCAGGTCGTGTTGTCCCTGGAAGGCCGCTCCGCTCCGGTGCAGGTTCGCTTCTGGGACTTCGGTGGCCAGGACGTTTACCACGGCACCCACGCTCTGTTCCTGCAAGGACACGCCATCTTCGTCGTCCTGTGGACCCCGGATCGCGAGGAAGGAGACGCCGACGAGAACGGCGTGCCAATCCGACATCGCCCCCTCGCCTACTGGCTCGATTACATCCGCGGCCTGGCCGGCACGAAAAGCCCGGTACTCGTCGTCCAGAGCCAGTGCGATCATCCCGGACTGAGGCAAGCACCTCCCGCGGCGATCACCGAAGGTTTCCGCTTCCTCAAGACGCTGGAATTCAGCGCCAAGACGGACCTCGGCCTGGACGTGCTGACGGCCCACATCAAGGAGAGCGTGCGCAACTTGCTGGCACTGCGGCCGCTGCATCAGATCGGCGCGGGACGGGTCGAAGTCCGCAATAAGCTCCGCGACATGCTTGTCAAGGACCAGGCCCGTCCGCCCGCGAAACGCAAACACCGCACGCTCTCCCAGGACGAGTATCGCCGGCTGTGCGCGAAAACAAAGAAGGTCACCAACCCGGACGCGCTGCTCGATTTCCTTCATCGCAGCGGCGTCATCTTTTATCGGCGCGGACTCTTCGAGGAGCGCATCATCCTGGATCAGGCGTGGGCGCTGGACGCCATCTACACCCTCTTTGATCGGCAGCGCACCTTGCCCTTCCTCCGCCGGGATGGCCGCTTCACCCGGCAGATGCTGTCCCAACTGATCTGGCAGCAATATTCCAAAGCGGAACAGGAAACCTTCCTCGGCATGATGCAAAGTTGCGGCATCTGTTTTCGCGCTCGCAACCTCTCCGGCGACAGACACCAGCCGGAGTGGGAGTACATTGCGCCGGACCTGCTGCCGGAATGGTCGGAAGTGCAGGACCAACTCTTTGGCCGCATCCAGGAATCGCCACCGACGGCAACAGCGACGGTGCGCTATAGCTTCCTGCACGAGGGCATCCTGCGAACCTTCCTCTCCCGGATCGGCGAGCAGGCGCGCGATGCGGCCGTCTACTGGAAGTACGGCTGCTGGTTCTGGGAGCAGACGACAAAGAGCGGCATGCTCATCAAGAGCAATCTGGACACGGAGAACAGCCAGTCCGGAGCAGGGGAGATCGCTCTTGCCGCCTGGGGCGACGGCGCCGAGAAGCTGGTGGAACACGTCCTTGAAACCTTGCTCCGCATCCCCCTGGCCCAGCCGCCGCAGGTGACGAAGTCGTTCGACCGCCCGGAAAGACCGGCCGCGGAGGTGGAGAAGACAGGGGGAGGCGTCGAGCAACTCGTGATCTCGCCTCGCTCTCCTCTCGTGGCCGGCGGAACGAAACGGGTTTTCATCTCCTATGCGTGGGGAGACGACAGCCCGCGGGGGACGGAGCGCGGCGACGTCGTCGAGCAACTCTGCCGGCAGTTGCAAACGTGGGACTATGTGCCGGTGCGCGACAAGGACCACATGCGCTGCGGCGATCTGATCTCGGATTTCATGAAGCTGATCCAGGAAGGCGACCGGATCGTCGTCATCCTGAGCGAGAAGTATCTGCGTTCGGTCTTCTGCATGACCGAGTTGCACGGCATCTTCCTTTATAGCCGCGGCGAGAAGGCAGACTTCCTGCGCCGCATCGTGCCGCTGACCCTTGCGGACGCGAAGATCGGCACTCTTCGGGATCGGATCGGCCATGCTCGCCACTGGAAGGACGAGAAAGAGGCGATTCGGCCAGAGGATGTTGCCAGCGGCTTGCTTGGGCCGAGCGACTATCAGCAATGGCAGAAAATGAGCGAGTGGGCGCTGCACGTCTCGGAAATGCTGGCCCATATCGCCGACACTCTGCACCCGACGGGTTTCGAGGGCATCATCGCCAACGACTTCGCGGCGGTGAAGGCACGCCTGATGCGAGACTCCTGAGACGCCCTCGTGCGGGGTCAAGAGTGCTGTCTTCGCCGCTTGCGGCTTGGCGGGAAAGACCGCCAGGCCGCAACCGGCAAGAGGATTGTTGAAACCGTTCCTTATCGCCGATGCTCAGACGTTTAGCAGGTTGATGTACGTCGAGGCGAGGCGGAAGATGAGGAACACCAGAAAGCCGCCGATCAGGACCCACACGACCGCGCCGAACACCTTCGTCAATGCCGTCAACTTGCGTTCCGACTCCTCGGCGTAGTGCTTCGATTGATGCTCCAGCACATCGTCGAGACGGCCCGCTTCCTCCGCACCGGCCAGCATGTCGAGATACTCGTCGGGAAAGAGTTTCGCCCGGCCCAGCGAGCGCGTCAACTCGTTGCCTTTCTCCAGACTCGAAACGATCGTCTCCTCGACAGCCATGAAGCCCTCACTGCCGGTCGCGCGCAGACTCAATCGCACTGCCTGCGCGATGGCCATCCCGGTCCCGCTCGTCAGCCGCAGCGCGACACTGAATCGCTGCAGCGCCAGCGCCATCAGGCACGGCCCCAGGACCGGACGCTTGAGCAGCCATGCTGCCAGGCCGGCGCGCTTGAACAGGATGCGGCCGGTGACGATCAGTATCCCGGCGATGCTCGATACGATCAGCAGGAACACCAGGGCGCCCCGGGTGCCGGTCAGGCCGAAGCCGAGCGGGTCGAACGCGGGGTTCACAATGCCAAGAATGAAGAGCATCAGCGCGACGACGAGAACGCCAAGGACCAGTTGCGTCAACGGCCAGGTCAGTTGCGCCCACAACTGACGCCGCAGCCGCTGGCGCAGGCGATAGTAGCTCTCCAGTTCGGCGAACACCTCCGGCAGACCGCCGCTCTGCTCGCCGGCGACACTCAGTTCGATGAACAGGGCGGGAAAGACCTCGCGATGCCGATTGAGAGCGTCTTCAAGCGTCCGGCCCTTGCCGAGGTCGCGGGCGATGTCACCCGTCACCTCGCGCAGTGCGGAGGGGCCACGCTTCGCCTGCTGGCGAAAGACGTCCAGCAGCGACAGGCCCGCGCCGAGGTAGTGGCGCAGCGACCGGCACAGATCGACCAGAGCAGAGAGAGACGCGGCGCGTGACATGGCGCTATTGTACCCCGGCGCCAGACGCTTCTGCGAGCCATCGCTAAACTAGCGAGATGATCGACATGCACATTCACGTCGAGCCGCCCGAACTGCCCGGCGTCGGCAACATGAACCTCCGTCCCCCGGGCGGCGCGGAGGCCGTCGCTGCCTGGCTGCGCGATGAGATGGAGACGGCCGGCATCGATACCGTGTTCGCGATGGGACGAATCAACGGCGACGAAGCCGATCCGCTCGGCGTCCGCGCCACCCTCGACATGGCCGCCGTCGTTCCTGGCCTGCATGCGATCGGCGTCGCCGATCCGACACGATGCGACCGCGATCATATGGTTCGGGTCGAGGCAGCCCTGGCGACCGGACAGGTCAAGGCACTCAAGGCGTATCTCGGCTACCTGCATTACGGTCCCGATCATCCCGGCTATCGGCCCTACTACGAACTGGCCGAACGCTTCAAGCTGCCGGTCATCTTCCACACCGGCGACACCTATTCGCCCTATGCCAAGGTTCGCTTTGCCCATCCCCTGCTTATCGATGATGTCGCGGTGGACCATCCCGGCGTTCACTTTGTCCTGGCGCATCTCGGCAACCCCTGGCTGATTGACGCGGCCGAGGTCGTCTACAAGAACGTCAACGTCTATGCGGACCTCTCCGGACTGCTCATCGGCGACGTCGGCGCGTTCCTGGACGAGGAACGTCAAGATTTGCTGCGTGAGACGGCGCTGGCGGTGAGCAAGGCGTTTCGCTATGCGGAGAGGCCCAATCGCTTTCTCTATGGCAGCGACTGGCCGCTGGCGCCGATGGCGCCCGAAAGCCACTTCGTTCGGGCCATGATACCCCATCTCTATCAACAGATGATCTTGGATGCAAAAGCACCCCGGCGGTTCGGCGTTTTTAGACCAGGAGAACCGCGTGACGATTGCCCCCCGGATG